>CAZTAI010000006.1:0-154 GCA_964611555.1 uncultured Chloroflexota bacterium
GCGCCTCTCAACTAGCTGGCGGGTCAACTACGTCGGACCGGCGCCGAGAGTTCAAATCTCTCCACCCCGACAGTCGGGCCCACCGACCCGAGGCCGCCGGCGGTCGTCCGCGCCTAGGGCGAGCTTGTCGGCAGCGGAGTCGGCCCCGGAGTCG
>CAZTAI010000006.1:254-25355 GCA_964611555.1 uncultured Chloroflexota bacterium
GCAGCGGAGTCGGCCCCAGAGTCGGCAGCGGAGTCGGCCCCAGAGTCGGCAGCGGAGTCGGCCCCAGAGTCGGCAGCGGGGTCGGCGACGTGAACCCGGAAGGCGTCGGGCAGACGCCATTGACGGGTGCGCTGCCGTCAGGACACGTAGGCCCAGGAGTCGGCGACGTGAACCCGGAAGGCGTAGGACACACGCCGTTGACGGGTGCGCTCCCGTCAGGACACGTGGTCCCAGGAGTCGGCGACGTGAACCCGGAAGGCGTAGGACACACGCCGTTGACGGGCGCGGTCCCGTCAGGACATGTAGTCCCCGGAGCCGGCGTGGCGGATCCAGTGGGCGGTTCTCCGCACCGGCCGTCGGGCAGGGTGATCAGAGGAGCAGGACACGGCCCGAGCGTGGCCCCGGACAGTGTCGGTGTCGTTCCGCACTTGCCATCGGGCAGCAGGACCAACGGAGCCGTGCATGATCCCGTCGGCACGAACGATGGCGGCGGGCCGCAGCGGCCATCACCCAGCGGGACGGACGGCGGCGTGCAGACCGTACCCGGAGGCGGCGCTACAAACCCACCCGACGGCGGGGCGCCACTGAACACCGGCACCGGGAACGATCCGCCGGGCGGGAACGGCTGACCCGACGGGAACCCGCCGGGCGGGAACGACCCGGAGAACGGCTGACCCGACGGGAACCCGCCGGGCGGGAACGATCCCGTGAACGGCGCGCCCGGTGGGAACGAACCCGGAACGCCACCTGGTGCGGCGATCGGTGCTGCGTTGTTGCAGACCACGCCGAGGAACCCAAGGTTCCGACAGCCCTCGGCCAGCTGACCCTGGAACGGCGAGGGGCCGACACCTCCGGCGGCATCGCCGGACGTTCCCGGCGACGCGAACGGGTTCGGGAAGCCGCCGGATCGCTGCAGCGTCGGGAAGCCGCCGGGCTGCGGGCTCGCACCCGCCGCGGCGCCCTCACCCGTCGGCGCCGCGAACGTGCCCTGCTGCTGCATCCGCTGCGCGATCTGCTGGAACTGAGCCATCTGCTGCTGCATCCGCTGCTGGACCTCGGGCGAAAGGTTGAAGCTCGGGATAGTGGCCGGGTCGAACGGCAGCGCGCCGTCACCGCCCCTTGCAGGCACCTGGAACGGCGGGAAGCTGAAGCCCGCTGGCGGCTCGAAGGCCCCGGCATTCCGGAAGTCCGTCGCGCCGGGAGGCGGCGGCGGAACGAGACCCGGCGGCAGCGCTCCGTTGAAGGTCGCGTAGTTGAAGCCCTGGGGAGCGGCGACACCGTTCGCCGCGAACTCGAGGCCCGCCGCCTTCGTCGGATCGAAGCCGGGCTGCTTCGTGATGTTCCTTGTGAAACCAAAGAAGCTGAACTGCTGGAAGCCGCCCCTGAATTCGCCGACCTTGACGTCTGCCGGCAGGGTCACGCCCGCCGGCAGCACGAAGGTCGCGGGCGGAGCGGCGCCAGTTGCGGGTCTGGCGATCTCGACCTGAGGGAGGCCCTTGAGTCTTTCCGTCGTCAGGAAGGTGACCGGGCCGCCGAACGGAACGCCTGATCGGACCTCCGGGGCCGGTGCGATCCTTGGAGCCGTGAAGCGTCGCGCCTCTTCGTCAGGAAGGACGATCAGACCCGCTGTTGTGAGCGCGACGCCGCCCTTCGCGAAGCCGGAAGCATCGGGCACCCGCACCTCAAGCGCGTTGTTGACGATGACGCCCTTCGTCTCGACCTGCGTTTGGATCGCGACTGCCTTCGCAGGATCTGTGCTCTGCACGACCGTGCTGACCCGCTCCGTCCCAGCGACCGGGATGCTCATGACGATCTTGCCGTCGATGAACTCGACCTTGCCGCGTGGGACGGTGATGTTGGGAATGCCGTTCACGATCGCTACCGCTCGGCCTTTGGAATCGACCGCAGCAGCGGAATTGGTCGGGTCGATGATCACCTTCACGACGTTGTCCGGAGGAGGTGCCGGCGCGGGCTGAGTCGGAGGCGCATCCGCTGGGGCCTCCGCGACCTGGTCCGGCCCGACCTCGACGGTCTGACCCTGGGCGGTGAGTGCGACTGTGCCTTCCTCGGTGAGCGTGGTCGCGCCACCCTGCTCATCAACGCTGAAGTCGAAGGCCGTGCCGCGTACCACGGCTGTCGCGCTGTTCGTGCGGACGCTGTACACGGCGCCGGGCGGCAGCGTCCGCCCGACAACGTGCCAGGTCCGGCCGACGACTTGGACTATCGAGATGAACGAGGCTCCCGCGCCGGTCGTCTCCAGCTGCTCCAGCGTCAGCTCAGTCCCCGGCTCGATGGTCACCGTGGACCCGTCGAAGAACGTAAGTAGAGCGTTGCCGTCGGTCCCCGTCCTCAAGGTCGCTCCCGGACCGATGACGCCCAGATCCTTTCCCGTGCTGAAGGACGTGGCGCCGGCGTCCCGCACTTCCACCGTCCCCGTCAGGATCGTGACAGTTGCCTGAGCTCCCAAGGCCTGGCTGGGCACCACGACGGCGTAGAGGGCCGTCATCGCGATGATCAGCACCACAACGAGGCCACCGGCCAGCGCGAGCCGGGCACGACCCCGGAAGCGCTTTAGCAAGGTCCCTCCACCCACGCGATGCGTCGCTAGCGCGTGAGTATGGGCTTGCCTCTTCAGCAGGTCAGTAGGCGGATCATCGGAACGGTCTCAGTTCTGTCCGCTCTACGACCAGGCAAGCGTAGCTAGATCGTGGCCGTGCTCACCGACAGGATGGGCGGGAGGTATTTCGCGACCTGCTCCCAGCTCTTGCCCTCGTCAGTGCTCGCCCAGAGCTCGCCGGCCACTGTGCCGAAGTACACGCCCGCGGGATCGAGGCGGTCGGTGGACATCCCCTCGCGCATGACCTCCGCGACGATGCCTTCCGGCAGACCCTTGTCGAGCCGCTTCCAGGTCTTCCCGCGGTCCAGGGTGCTGTAGACCGCGAGACCCTCCGTCGCTTTCGCCGTGGACATGCGCATGTACGGGTCGAGCGGGATGACGTAGGCCGTCTTCGGGTCGCGTGGATGCACGGCGCCGGCGAACCCGTAGTTGGTGGGCAGCCCCTTCGTCGTCTCCGTCCACTTCTTGTCCTTGGCGCCCCGCCAGTACACGCCTTCGTGGTTCCTCATGAAGAAGAGGCCGGCCTCGGCCGGGTGTGCCAGCAGCTTGTGCACGCACTGGCCGACGGTCGGCTCTTTCTCGGGCAGGTGGCTGGCCTTCGTAGCCTCGTTCCAGGGTCGCCACGTGACCCCGCCGTCCCGCGATTCATATGCGCCACCGGCGCTGATGCCGATGCCGATGTGCTTCCTGTCGCCGGAGTCGATGGCGATCGAGTGCAGGCCCAGGCCGCCCCCGCCCGGCTCCCAGCGATCGCGGGTGGGATGCGCGTTGAGACCGTCGAGGGTCCGCCAGTACTCGCCGCCCTCGGTCGTCTTGAAGAGCGCGGCCGGCTCGGTCCCCGCCCAGACCGCATCGGGCTCGTCCGGATGGCCGGGCTCGATGTGCCACGTCCGCTTGAGGACCATGCCCGCGTCCTCGCGGAAGATCGGATTGCGGACCGCCTTCCAGGTCTTGCCCAGGTCCTGCGACCGCTCGATGCGCGGACCGCCCCAGGTCGAGTTGATGGCCGCCCACATCGACTTGCCGTCGCGCGCGTCGAAGACCATGTGGTAGACGGGACCGCCCGCGAAGTGCGGCCCCTCGGACTCCCACTTCTTCCGCGCGGCGCCCGACCGGAAGATGTAGCCGCCCTTCTTGGTGCCAACGAGCAGCGCGACCTTCTTAGCCACTACTTCCTCCCGCCGGATACAGCCGGCATGACATGGACCGTGTCGCCATCCCGGAGAGGCGTGGCCTCACCCTGGAGACGGCGGATCTCCTCTTCGTTATGGAAGACGTTCAGGTGCTCGCGGATCCGACCACTCTCATCGCGCAGCCGCTCACGGAGCGTGGGATATACCTCGGGAAGTCGGTCGAGGACCTCGCCGACCGTGTTCGCCTCGATCTGGGCCTTGCGCGCGCCTCCGGCGAAGTCGCTGAAGGCCCCGTGCAGGCGCACCGTCACCGTCGCCACGGTGGGCGAAACTAGCACGCGGGCGCGACGGTCACCGCATCGATCGAGCGATACGTAGCGCCTGCGCGCGCTCCACCTGCGCCTCGATACGCATCAGCACGCCCTCCTGCTCCCAGAGAAGGACGTTGCCGGCGAGGCGCACGGTGTCGGCGAGGATCTCACCCGACGGGGCGCGGTAGAAGAACTCGTGCGGTGCGCCCTCGATCCACACTCCCCGGCCGCCGTTCACATCGAGCTCGACCGCGGTGGTGCCCGGAGGGAGCGTCTTGCCCAGTAGCTGTGCCTCGAGCGTCCCACGCAGCTGGGTGACGAGCACGCCGATCGGATCCGAGGCGAAGACCGGGATGCCCGAGCTGCCGTAGTACAGGAATGCCATCGCCGCGCCGTCGGTCCGGCGTACGAAGAAGGCGTCCGGCCGGCCGAGAGCGGTCGGCTCCCTGACGGCGAAGCCGACCTCGCGTGAGGCTTCCTCGAGGGAGACCACCCGATACGCGTCCGCTGGGAATGCTGGGCCCGGCGGCCCCGGTGTCCGGACCGGCTCCGGCACACGGAACAGCGTGATCCCGCGAAGGCCCAGGGCCTCCGCCGCGCTCGACGCGATCGGCTGGAACGCGAGTGTCGCGACCAGGAGCAGCACGAGCGTCGCGACCGCCGGCGCGAGCGAGAGTGGCGAGCGGAACAGATCGAGCAAGCCGCGGCGTTCGCCGCCCTGCTCGATGCGTGAGAGCACCGCGGACCGCAGATCCGCGGAGGGCGGATAGGCAAGGCGAGCGCCGACGTCGCGGAGAGCCTCCTCGAGATCGAAGCCGCTCCCCCGCTCAGACATCGAAGTGCTCCCGCAGGCGCGCCATGGCACGCGACAGGCGCGACTTCACCGTGCCCCGGGCAACGCCGAGCGCGTCGGCCATCTCCGCCTCGGACAGGTCGAAGAAGTAGCGGTACGCGATCACGACGCGATCCTCCTCGCGCATCTGATTCACCGCCCGCAGCAGCATCTCGCGCCTCTCGCTCGCGAGAGCGCGCGCCTCCGGCGACGCATCCGTGTCTGCGACGCGCATCTCCGCGAGGCTCAGGTCGACGGTGCGATGCCGCGACGCGGACTTCGCCCGGTTGAGGGCCTCGTTGGCCACGATGCGCAGCAGCCACGGGCGAAGTGGCGCGCCGTCGCGGAAGCGGCCTATGGCGCGGTAGGCCTTCACGAAGGCCTCCTGGGCGGCGTCCTCCGCGGCGTCGGCGTCGCGGGTGATCACGTACGCCGTCCGCTGCGCCAGGGCCTGGTACCGGGTCACGATCTCTCCGTACGCCTCCACATCGCCTCTCTTCACTTGTTCGACGAGCTCCTGCTCTGTTCGCATCCGGTACAAGCCTGGGTGCTCTTTGGTTCCCTAGCGCCCGGGAATGGGGTCGGCCCCGGCCACCGACTCGGCGCCAACGGCGACGATGGCCCGCAGGGCCCTGTAACGGGCGTCGATCTCGTCCGGCGTCGCGGCCACCAGGCCGTCGATGCTGAAACCCTCTACCGCGAACGACCCGCACACGACGCCGTGCACGACCGCGCGCCGTAGCTCGTCGGCATCGCAGCGGCCCGTGACCGAGAGGTGCCCGACGAACCCGCCCGCGAACGCGTCCCCCGCGCCTGTGGGGTCCTGCAATTTCTCGAGCGGGTAGGCCGGCGTCCAAAAGATGCCGCCGTCGCGCAGGAAGAGCATCGCGCCGTGCTCGCCGCGCTTGACGACGAGCGCCGTGGGGCCAAGAGCCAGGATCTCGCGCGCCGCCCGGATGATGCTGAAGGTCTGCGCGAACTGGCGCGCCTCGGCCTCGTTGATCGAGACCACGTGCGCCTTCGACATCACCTCGGCGACCGCGGACCTGCTGTGCTCCATCCAGTAGTTCATCGAGTCCATCGCGACGAGGGTCGGCGCGCGCACCTGACGCAACACGTCGAGCTGTATCTCCGGATGGATGTTCGCGAGGAACACGAACGGCGCGTCGCGGAGGCCCTCAGGGACGACCGGCTTCCAGTCGCCGAACACGCCGAGATCGGTGTTCAGGGTCTCGGCCGTACTCATGTCGTAGTCGTAGCGGCCGAACCACCGGAAGGACCGGCCGGCCCGGCGCTCGATGCCGGTCGTGTCGATGCCCCTGGCTGCGAGGCGCTGGATGTCGGCTTCGCGGAAGTCATCCCCGACCACGCCGACGACGTGGACCTTCGAGTAGAGCGATGCGGCGACGGAGAAGTACGACGCCGCCCCGCCCAAGACGTCCTTGCGCCGCTCGAACGGGGTCTGCACCTCGTCGTACGCGAGCGAACCCACCACCAGGATGTCCGGCACTAGACGACGCCCTCACGGCGCAGCGCCTCGATCTCATCGGGCGAGCAGCCGATCTCGGCCAGCACCTCGTCGGTGTGCTCGCCGAGCTCCGGGGGATATCGGCGGACCGACGGCGGGGTCGCATCCATGCGCACGGGGATACCCGGAGCGCGCACGCGACCTGCGGTTGGGTGCTCCATCTCCGCGATCAGCCCGAGGTGGCGCACCACCGGATCGGTGAAGACCTCGCGTAGGTCGTTGATCGGCCCGACCGGAACGTTGGCCTCGCGGAGACGCCGGACGACCTCCGCCTTCGGCAGCTCGCTCAGGCGGCGCTCGAGGATCGGCACGAGCGTCTCCCGATGCGCCACGCGCTTCGAGTTGTCGCCGAACCTCGTATCCGCGAGAAGGTCTTCGAGGTCGAGCGCGCGGCACATGCGCTCGAACAGCGCGTTGTTGCCGCAAGCCACGTTCACGTAGCCGTCCGCGGCGTGGAACGTCTGGTAAGGGACGATCGACGCGTGGACATTGCCCTCAGGACGCGGCACGGTCCCGTCGGCGAAGTAGCGCGCCGCCTGGCGCGAGAGGAGCGCGACCTGCCCTCCGATCATCGTCGCGTCGATCACCTGCCCCTCTCCGGTGCGCTCGCGCGCGTGGAGCGCGGCCGTGATGGCGAACGCGCCGAAGATGCCGGCGATCATGTCGGCCTCCGGAACGCCGACCATCGTCGGCGCTCCGCCGGGCTGGCCGGTCAGGCTCATCATCCCGCCCATCCCCTGGACGATCAGGTCATAGGCGGGCCAGGCACGGCCGGGTCCGTCCTGACCGAAACCGGAGATCCGGCAGAGGATCACGCGACGGTCGATCTCGCGGATACGCGCTGGTCCGAAGCCGAGCCGTTCCAACGTTCCCGGGCTGAAGTTCTCGACGACCACGTCCGCCCGCTCGATGAGGCGCTCGAGGAGCTTCTTCCCTTCCGAATGCTTGAGGTCGATGGTGATGCTGCGCTTGTTCCGGTTGATGGAGAGGTAGTAGGCGGAGACGCCGTTGATGTGCGGCGGCGCCCACTCGCGGGTCTCGTCGCCCACGCCCGGAAGCTCGACCTTGATCACGTCCGCGCCGTGGTCGCCCAGCATCATCGTGCAGTAGGGACCGGCGAGCGCCCGCGTGAGATCGACGACCCGGATCCCAGCGAGCGCCCCCTCGACCCCCTCGCCACCGCTGATCGCCGGCACGACCTCCACCTCGTCCCCGTCACGGAGCACCGTCGAGGCCTCACATTGCTCGCCGTTCACCACGTAGGCGCCCCGGGCCTCGTCCGGTACACCGACCGTGCGCAGGAGCTCCTCGATGCTGCGGCCGGCGCCCTGGACCTCGAGGATCTTGCCGGGCGCGAACTGCCGCAGCTCGCCGTGCAGGATCAGGCGGATCACGACCGGACGATAAGCGGCGCGCTATAACGGTGAACGATGGGTGACGTGCTGCCACTGTTCCCGCTCGCGAACGTGCTGTTCCCGGAGATGCTGATGCCCCTGCACATCTTCGAGCCGCGCTACCGGCTCCTGGTGCGCCGCTGCATGGACGCCAAGACCAAGTTCGGGGTCGTCCTCATCCAGAGCGGCGAGGAGAGCTCACCCGGCGCGGTCCCGCACCGGGTCGGCACCGAGGCGGAGATCGTCGCCCACGCGCCGCTCGGCGATGGTCGAGCGCTCATCACCGTCCGGGGTGACCGCCGCTTCGAGATCGAGCAGCTGCTGTCCGAGCAGGAGCCGTATCTGGTCGGCCAGGTGCGGTACCTCGAGGATCCTCCGGAGGGCGCGGTGCAGCCGCTCGCCAACGCCGTGGCCGATGCCTACGCCGACTACCTGGTGGGCGTGGTCGCCGCCACCGGCGATCTGCGACGCGACGTCGCCACGGTCGACGAGCTTCGCGACGGATCCCCCTGCGACGTCTCGTTCCGCATCGCGGCGGGCCTCGCCATCGAGGATGATGAGCGCCAGACGCTGCTCGCCGCGGCGACCGCGCGTGAGCGGCTGGTCCGCGAGCGCGAGATCCTATCCAGGGAGAGCGCGCTCCTGGCCGAGATGCTCATCCGCATGCGCGCCCGCGGCGAGGGACCGGTACTCCACTAGCTTGTCGCGCGGTCGGCAGGGGCCTCGGCTACCGCCTTCGGCCTCTGCTCGCCGCGCACGCTCCGCTGCTTGCGGACTCGCTCCTCGCGGCAAAGCCGCTCGTCGCTCGAGCCGCCCTTAGCCGATCCCGTTGGCGTGGCGAACGACCCCGTCGGTGATCGTCGCGGTCACTGGAACGCCGAGCCACTCCGCGGCCGGCAGCCGCGCCAGGTCCGCGCCGACCACGGTCGCATCGCAGCGCTTCCCCACCTCGAGCGTCCCAAGGTCACGGTCGCGCCCGATGGCGTACGCCACGCCCGAGGTGTAGCCCTCGAGCGCCTCGTCCAGCGTCAGGACCTGCTCCGGATGCCAGGGAGCTGCGTCGCCCGGCCGCATGCGTGTCACCGCCGCGTGGATCCCCACGAGGGGATCGATCGGCTCGACCGGCGCGTCCGACCCGAACGCGAGCCGCGCGCGCCGCGCCTTCAGCGTGCGCCACGGATAAGCGCGCGGGGTTCGCCTGGGTCCCCAGTAGCGATCGGCAAGATCGCGGTCGCTCGTCGCGTGGATGGGCTGCATCGACGCGATGACCCCGAGCTCCCCGAAACGCCCAAGGTCCTCCTCGCGGACGAGCTGGATGTGCTCGAGGCGCTGCCGCAGGTGCGGCGCGGTGGCGCGGGTCGGGGCGATGGCGTCGAGCGCGACGCGCACGGCCCGGTCGCCGATCGCATGGATGGCCACCGCTATCTCGGCCGCGGCGGCGCGCCCCACGTCCGCATTCAGCCGGTCCGGCTCGATCGTGAGGATGCCCCGGTCGTCCGTTCCTTCAAAGGGCTCCTCCATGCCCGCCGTCTGCGACCCGAGCGCGCCGTCGGTGAAGATCTTGAGCTGGCCGATGCGCAGCCACTCGCCGCCGAAGCCCGTGCGCAGGCCGAGCGCGATCGCCTCGTCGAGACGCGAGTACGGGAGGCCCATCGCGACCCGTATCCCAAGCTCGCCGCGATCGCGCATGCGCTCGAAGGCATCGAGCGGGATCGTGCCGGCGAAGTTGTCCAGATCCCCGATCGCCGTGATGCCGCGTCGCCATGCCTCGCGCTGGCCCAGGACGGCGGCCTCATACCGCTCACCTGCATCGGGCTGTGGAAGCACCTTGTCGGCGAGGGCGTTGGCATTCTCCTTCAGGATCCCCGTCGGGTCCCCGCTCGCGTCCAGCTCGACCTGGCCCCCCGCTGGCGAGCGCGTGCCACTACGGATGCCGGCCAGCTCGAGCGCACGCGTGTTGAGCCAGCGCGAGTGGCCGTCGCGGCTGCGCATGGCCGCGGGACGTCCACCGCTCGCGCGGTCGAGCTCACGCGCGGTCGGCCAGCGCCCCCAGCGGTTCCAGTCGAACCGACCACCCAGGATCCAGCGGTCCGCGGGCAGTCTCCGCGCGTACTCCGCGATCCGGTCGAGCGCCGCTTCGACGGTGGTGGTGTCGCTCACGTCGACTCGGCCCATCTGGATCGCCCACCACACGAAGTGGACGTGGGCGTCCCCCCAGCCCGCGGTCATGAGCCCGCCGCGCAGATCGATGCGCTCGGCGCGGCCTGCCTCGGAGGCGAGATCGCTGGCGCGGCCGACGGCGGCAACGCGTCCGTCGCGGGCGAGCAGGGCATCCGCGCTCGTGCCGTCGCCCACGTGGATCCGGCCGCCGTGGAACAAGACCGCTGCCATCGGGCGGGATGCTAGGTGGCGCGGCCTCCGCGGTCCGGGTTGCCGTCGGGCCGGAAGCCTGCGCGTCCGAGGAGCGGGACGAACTGCACGCCGCCGTGACGCTCCTCGCGGCCGTCGGCGTGGCGCACGACGAGCTCCTGCACCCGCTCGGTCCCGACGGGCGCGACGATGCGCCCACCCGGTGCGAGCTGCGCCGCGAGATCTGGGTGTATCGCGGGCGAGGCCGCGGTCACGATGATCCGGTCGTACGGCGCCTCCGCGGCGTATCCGGCCGACGCATCGCCCGTCACTACCTTCACGTTGGCCAGGCCGAGCTCGCGGAGAAGCGCCGCGGCCCGCTCGGCAAGCGGCGCGTGCCGTTCCACCGAGATGACCTCGCGCACCATCCTCGCCAGCACCGCGGCCTGATACCCGGAGCCCGTGCCCACCTCCAGCACGCGATGCTCGGGCTCCGCTTCCAGCAGCTCGGTCATGCGGGCCACGACCCAGGGCTGCGAGACGGTCTGCCCCTCGCCGATGGGCAGCGCGCGGTCCACATACGCGTCGCCCGCGAGGTGCTCGGGCACGAACCGCTCTCGGCGGATCTCCGACATGGCGCTGAGCACGAGGACGTCGCGGATGCCGTTGCGCTCGAGCAAGCGCACGAGGTCCCGCCGTTCGGACGATCTCTCGGTGGTCAGCTGCCCGCCCGGTCGCGGACGTTTCGGAGAGGCACGTGGCTATCGTACGGAGCCTGATGAGCCTCGACTTCGAACAGCTCGCCTTCATCGAGAAGTGGCGCCAGCGTGCGTCGCGCGGCGTCGTTGTGTCGCTCGACGGGCGCGGCGGGCCGATCGTCGCGACGATCCGCGTCGGCGAGCTCGGTCCCCCTGTCGAGCTGCGCGGTCGCGACGCTACCGGCGCGATGCGCAAGGCCCGCCTGAGCATCGGCGATCGCATCTTCGTCGCGGTCGAGTACGTGGCGAAAGACGCGGTGCCCGGAGAGGGCGGTCAGGCCGTGAGCGGCGGGCTGGTCGCACCCGGTGCGAGCGTCGAGGGGACCGTGACCGCCGCGGGCGACGTGGCCGTGATCGACTGCGGCGCGGACGTCCTGGTGCGCGGTGACACTCTCGTCGGCTTCAGCGAGGGCGACAGCGTTCGCTTCACCGTCGCGGAAGAGGGAAAGGCTTACCTCATCCCGACACGCTAGCGAAGACGAGAGACCGCGCGTGCGCGGTCGTGAGGACGAGCGACGCGTGTATGAGCGAAGCGAATACAAGGTGAGTCAGGCGAGCTTGGCCAGCTCTTCCTCGATCTCGACGGGATCCGGGATCTCCCGGAGCGTATGGACGTCGATGTAGCGCACCACTCCCTCGCGATCGAGGATGAAGATGCTCCGCTCGGGCCGGCCGATCTCCTCGTTCAGGACCCCGTACAGCCGGGCGACAGCGCCGTGCGGCCAGAAGTCCGAGCAGAGCGGGAACTCGAGGCCACCGAGATCTCTCGCCCAGGCCTTGAGCGCGTACACCGAGTCACACGAGATGCCCACGACCTGGGCACTTTGGCCGGCCAGCTTCCGCTGGAGCTCACTGAGCGCCGGCGCCTCGCTGTTTCAGGTGTTGGAGAAGGCGAACGCGAAGAACGCGATCACCACGCGCTGTCCGCGCAGGTCCGCCAGAGAGATCTCGCGGCCGTCGTCAGAGCGGAGCGTGAAGTCGGGCGCCGCATCGCCGACGCGGAGGGTCGGCGTCTCTGTTGCGAGCTTGGTGCGTCCCACCGGTGGCACGCGGCTAGAGTACGAGCGTGTCGGTGGACCTGACGAAGCGGCGCATCGAGGCCGATCGGATCGACTTCCTCGGGTACCGGGTCCGCTGTCCGTTCGACGGGACCGAGGTCGGTCCGCGCTTCGTGACGCGAGAGCACCTCGACGTACCCCCGAACCCCCCGTACGCCGCGACGGTGCGCTGCCCGAAGGACCGCGAGCTCTTCGAAGTCGTCTTCAGGGCATGATCGCGCGAGGTTGCGCCGCCCGCCCGCGGCGCACCTCACTAAGAAAGACCTACTTCTTCTTCTTAGCGGTCTTCTTGGCAGCCTTCTTCTTCTTAGCCGGCATCGGGATCACCTCCCTTCCTTCCTTAACTCGTCCGACGGCCCCGTCAGAACAGTCGGCGCTGACGCCCGGCCAGGCCTTGGGCCTGCCCGGAGCGGGTCAGCCACTCCTCGAACTCGCGGCGGGGTATCCGCCAGACCCGACCGACCCTCACTGCGGGTATCCGCGTGGGGTCCGCGTCGTCCATCGCGCCGAGACGGCGCAAGATGGTCGTGGGATGAACACGCAGGCGGCGGGCGACCTCATCAGTGGTCAGGTACTCGTCCGGATCGACGGTCCCTGCACTGCCTGCACCCGCTGCGGAGATGGCGCGTGACTGCTTCACCTGCGTCTGCACAGTCTGACTGCACTGTCAAGGGGGTGGCCAATGCCTGAGCACCTGGGCGACCGTCTGGTCCGAGGCGATAAGGGCAAGTGGCTCGACGCGCTGGGTGCCCCGTTCGGAGCCGTGGTGGGCGGGTTCTACAAGCTCCCGGGCACCCGCTGGATCAAGGACATCCTCCATGGGACCTGGCTGCTGCGGCATCCGCTCCACCCGGCCCTCACCGACGTGGTCGTCGGCGCCTACGCGGTCGTCGCGGTCCTGGACGTCATCTACCTGATGGACCGAGACACCTCGCTGGTGCGCGCCACGAACATCGTCCTCGTCGTCGCCCTTCTGTTCGCGCTGGGCTCGATCGTCAGCGGGCTGACCGACTGGAACGCCACGAACGGCAACGAGCGCCGCCTGGGGATCCTGCACGGCGTTCTCATGACAGCCATCACTCTGGGCAATCTCGTCTCTCTGAAGATGCGCTTCGATGCGTCGGACCTGCTCACACGAGCGCTGGTCGTCGATCCCACGAACCTGAGGTGGTTCGACCCGGCGATCTACCTGAGCCTCGCGATGTTCGGGCTGCTGATCGTCGCAGCGCACCTCGGCGGCGAGATGACGTACGGCTTCGGCACCGGCGTCACCCGTCACGCCTGGGCCCGCATCCCGACCAAGTGGCAGACGCTCGCAGTGCCGGCCGCGTCGCTCGAGGATCGCAAGCCGGTGCGCGTCAGCCTGCGGAGCGGGTTCGACGTGATGGTGGTCCGCATGGACGGCGATCTCCACGCCATGGCCGCGGTGTGCAGCCACGCCGGCGGACCGCTGAACGAGGGCAAGTTCGTGGGCGGCGAGCGCCGCGACATCGAGTGCCCCTGGCACTTCTCGGTGTTCTCGGTGAGGAGCGGTGCCGCGTTGCACGGCCCTGCAACCATGGACGAGCCCACGTTCGAGACCCGCGTGGCGGAGGACGGCAACGTGGAGGTGCGCGTTCGCGGCCCACGCCCTGCGGCGGCGAAGGGCGGGTAGCTCCGAGCTCGGCTCCTAACGGATCTTCGCGGCCTCCCGGCGCAGCGTTCGGATGCCGCGCCGCAGGAGCTCCTTGTTGGCCGGGTCGTTGAGCCAGCGCGAGGCGCCGCTCGGGTGCGGCAGCGGGATGAGGGTCATCGTCCAGGGTCCACCGGGCCGGTGTCGCCCTGCGCCGTTCTGTGGGCTGCGTTCGATGCGGCGGGACTTCCCCACCGCCTCGTCCAGCGCCACGCGGCCCCAGTAGCGCTCGATGGCGAGCTGCCCCAAAAGGACCAGCACGGCAGGCCGCACCATGTCTATCTCGCGCTCCAGGAACGGCACGCAGAGCGCTATCTCGGCGGGCGACGGTCTTCGGTCGCCGGCGCCGCTGGCGGCCTTGCCCGGGAAGCACTTCGTGACGGCGGTGCGGTACGGCAGCTCGGCCTCGCTGATCCCGGCCTCGACGAGCCAGGCCCGGAGGGTCACGCCGGATCGGCCGCTGAAGGGATGGTTGACCTCGAGCTCCACGATGCCCGGCGCCTGTCCGATGATCATGATCCGGTCATCTGCGTTCCCCTCGACGATGGGCTGCGCTCGCGGGATGTATCCCGCCGCGACGCACCTCGAGCACGCGCGGATCTCTCGATGCAGGCGAGCGAGGGCGTCCATAGGGTCAGGCTAAAATGATCACGCGAACGGGGTGTGGCCTAGTCCGGTCTAAGGCGCAACTCTGGGGGAGTTGAGATTCGAGGGTTCAAATCCCTCCACCCCGACAGATCAGCAGAGGGTTCAGTTCGGCGTGGCCGAGTCCTCCGTCGCCAGACCAAGGAAGTCACGCGTGAACTCGTAGAGCTTCTCGCGGTCTTCCTTCCGCACCGGCTGCAGCCCGTAGTGGTTGATCACTCGGATCTGCGCCTGGGTCCACTCGCGCCAGCACTCCGCGCAGATCTGGCGCTCGATATCGTCGCCCAGCGGGCCTGGGAGGACGCGGCCCGCGGCCTCGCGGGTCATGCCGCAGCGCACGCAGGTGAGGTCTGCCATCACTGCCATGGTACGAGCGATGCAGTCACGTCCCACATGAAGATCGACCACGGAGTGCGCACCCGCACCGCAGATCCACGCCGCGCCGCGGCCGAGCGCGCAGCTACGCGTATCGCCCAGGCGAACGCCGCGCGCGACGACGACTTCCAGGACCTGGCCATGGGTGAGCTTCGCCTCGCATTCGACGCGTTCCGGCCCGCCGAGCACGAACGACAGCCGGGTCTCGAGCCCGATCCGTCGGCTTTCGGCGGGGACCTTCCCGCCAGGGGCACTGACACGCGGCTCGATGCACTGAGGGAGCTGGCGCGCGAGCTCGACGCTTCGCAGGAGACGGTGAACACGCTGTGCGACCGCGTCCTCGCGATCGCTCGCGACGAGGTCTAGGGCCGGGAGATCGAGCCTGGGATCACGCGAAGCCTCGTCGAGGTCGTGTCCCACAGGACGATCGAGCCATCGGGGCTGACGCACGTCCTCAAAGCGTCCATGGAGCCGTCCTGGTAGCGGACCGGTGACTCGCGGAGCGTCGACCCACCGGGGCACTGAAGCGATCCGGCCGTGGCCGCTCTCGCCGCGAGGATCGTCCCTGCCTCGCGAGCCTGCGCAAGCGCCTCGCGCATGGTCTCGAGCTGGGACTCCTCAACGGTGATAGGCGACGGCGCCGGCGTTGGCGTGCGGCCGCTCATGAACACGTCGGCGGGCGAGTCACCCGGGATCGGCGTGGCGAACGGTGTGTCGAAGAGACGCGTGATCGAGGTCGGCTGCGCCAGGATCGCCAGGGCCACGATGATCACCAGCGGGATGAGCAGCAGCTCTTCGGGGCTCACGTGCGCGAGCGCTCGACGGATCACTCCACCCATTCTGCGCCCCGCCCTTTCTCATGCGATGCTCGATCGATGAAGCAGCTCCTCGCGACACCGCTCAGCCGCTCGCTCGCTTTGCTCCTCGTGGTGCTGGCGGCCGCATGCGGTGGCGCGGCCGAGCCCGAGGTGGACATCACCAAGGGCCAGATCCGCGCCGACCTCCGCGAGCACACCATCACTCTCAGCAGTAACGAGGTCCGGGCCGGGGAAGTGACGTTCGTGGTCCGCGACCGCGGCGGCCAGGCCCACGACCTGATCGTCATCAAGACCGACCTCGCCGCGGGCGCGCTGCCCGTCGACCCGCAGACGCAGAAGGCGAGCGAGGAAGGCCGTGTCGCCGGTGTCGAGCTGATCAGTCCCGGCCGCAACGCCAACCTGAAGGCCACGCTCGAGCCGGGTCACTACGTGATCATCTGCAACGTGCCGACGCACTACCAGCTGGGGATGCACACCGAGCTCACGGTCCGCTAGCGGCGCCGAGCGGCTTCACCGCGAGGCGCCCGTTCCCTCGGCCGCGCGTCGCGTTAGCGCGCGCTGCCGATCAAAAGCGCGGCGCCCACCACTTCTGGACGGTCATGACGACGCCAAAGCCGAGGGCGAACAGCAGGACGAACACGATCCCGATCGACGCCTCGTTCAGCGGGTTGTGGGAGGAGCTGGCCATGAAGAACAGCATCGGGAACGAGAGCGCGAAGTTGGTGCGCGAGGCGTAGAGCGCGTTCCGGCCCCATAGCGGGTCCGGCTTGCCGCCGGTCCGCGCCGCCTCTATCACACGCTTCTGGTTCGGCCAGATGATCCCCCAGACGTTCAGCATCATGATCACGCCGAGGACCATCCCCGAGAAGATCGTCTTGGCGCTGTCCGTGGTGAAGACGTCCCCGCTCGACCAGTAGAGCCCGTAGATGAGGATGAACCCCGCGACGACCGTCACCCACGCGGAGTGGCGGAACCACGCCAGGACGCGCGGCAGGAGCGTCGTGACGACATGCGGCCGCGCCGTCGCGTCTATGGACGCCATGCTTCGAACGTTGACGAAGTTGAAGAAGTAGAGCAGACCGATCCACGTGATCCCGGCGACGAAGTGGATCCAGCGGGTGACGATGAGCACCTCAGGCGACATGAGTTCCCTCCTCGATCGCTAGCGCCCGCATGCTAGGACAGCAGGCGGCCTCCGATCATCAGGGCACGACCGCGATGTCTGGCAACACCACGTCGTAGCCCGCGTCGCCTTCGACGTTCAGCGTGCGGCCGACGACGCTGACGAGGTCCGCCCCGCGAGGCGAGAAGATGTCCACCGTGTAGGCCCCGGGCAGCACGGCGATGCTGTAGCGGCCGTGGATGTCGGTCGAACCGAAGTACCGCGGGCCGCCGTCGTCGTTGACGTTCACCGTGGCGGACTCGACCGGCACGCCGCGCGCGTCCCTGACGGTGCCCGATAGCGGCACGCCTCGCGGGAGCGTCACATCCAAGCGCAGATCGCCCCTCACCGAGATGCGCTCGGCCTTCGTCCAGTCCGGCACCGGGCCCCGCCAGTAGCCGGCCACGATGTCGCTGCCCGCCGGGGGCACGACGTTCAACACGTACGTCTCCGGCCGCGTCGGGAATTCGTAAGTGCCGTCGTCGCCGGTGCTTCGGCAGATGCGCCCGGTCGGGAACGGCGTGTCCATGCACACGAGCCCCAGGACGACGGGGGCGCCGTCGGTCGTCGTGATCCGCCCGCTCACGACCACGCCCTCCGTCAGGGCGACGTCCAGCCGACGATCCCCAGAGAGGGTGACGGGGGTCGCGGCCACGCCGACGAGGACGCGATCGAAGCGCTGCGGGATCAGACGAGACCCGTGAACGTCGGGGGGAATGGTCCAGACCCAGTAGCGGCCCGGCTCCCGGAGCGCGTTGTACCTCCCGCGGCGGTCCGTGACCTCGCAGTACCAGCCCACGGGCGCCGCGAGCGTGTACGTGCACACCTGCGCGCCCTCGACGGGTGCTCCGGTGCGCGTCGCGGTGACCGTCCCCGAAAGGACCACTCCGCGCGCGAGGACGACGTCCACGCCGGCCGCGTCCTGCCGGCGCGTGTCAATGATGTCGGCCTCGCCCGAGTCGAGGCGACCGCGCGCCCACTGGGACATCAGGCGCGAGCCGTCCGCCGGGCCCGTGAACTCGAGCTTGTGGATCCCCGGCGGAGTCTCGATGACGTACGCGCCGTCGGCGCCGCTGCGAACACACTCCCGATCGGCCGAGGTCGCGGCGTACGCGCAGGACTCCGCGCCGCGCACACCGCGCCCGTCGGGATCCCGCACCGTGCCGCTGATGCGCGAGAGCCCGCGAAGCGTGACGGTGACGTTCGTGGACGAGCCGATGTCCACGGTGACAACGCCCTCCTCGAGCCTCATGGCCTCGCCGGGCGTGGCGCGCACGGCGTAGGTACCGGCAACGAGCTCCAGCACGGCGCGTCCGTCCGCGCCACTGGTCGCACACCGCTCCTCTCGGCCGGGCCGTTCCGCGCAGACCCCGATACCCGGGACCAGACCATCCGGGCCGATCACCAGGACGCTCACCGCGCGCGCGGCCTCGGGCGCGGGCGTCGACGGCGACAGGATCTGCGGGAGTGGCGGCGGCGTCGTGCACGACAGCAGGGCCGCGGCGAGCGCGACCGCACGCGCGAGCACGCGTGAGCGCCCCCCGGCGCGGATCACGAGGCCTCCGCTAGGAGGACGGCCGCGCGGTGCCCGCGTGGACCTCGTCCTCGCGCCGCGCGGCGGCGACCTGCGCGACGAGGCGCGCGACCTCTCCAAGCGGGCCGGCGATCTCCTCGCCTCTCTCCCGGTCCATGAGGTCGCGCATCGCTTGGCGGATGGGCTTGCCCTCGAAGAGGACGTGGAACGTCTCGGTGGTGATCGGCATCGTCACGCCCAGCTTCGCGGCGGCCGCGTGTGTCGCCTCGGTCGTGCCGATGCCTTCCGCGACCTGCCCGCCCAGCCGCTCGCGTACCTGCGTCAGCGACATGCCCTTGGCCAGGAGCTCGCCCACGAGGCGATTCCGCGAGTGAGCGCTCATGCACGTCGCGATGAGGTCGCCGAAGCCGGCGATGCCGAGAGCGGTCAGCGGGTTGGCACCCTGTGAGAACGCGAAGCGCACGATCTCGGCAAGTCCGCGGGTCATGAAGCCGGCTTTAGCGTTGTCGCCGTAGCCCATTCCGTCGATCGCGCCCGCGCCCATAGCCACGATGTTCTTGAGCGCGCCACACAGCTCGACACCGACGACGTCGTCGTTCGTGTACGCGCGGAACATCCGAGTCCCTACGAGCTTCTGGAAGTGCCGCGCCGTCTCGGCATCGGTCGACGCAACGACCGTTGGTGCGGGCAAGCCGGCGGCGAGCTCCCGCGAGATGTTCGGTCCCGATAGCACGGCCACTCGCTGCGGGCCGACCGCCTCGGACCAGAGCTGGCTCATCCGCGCGCCATCCTCCTGAGCGAGGCCCTTCGTCGCCGAGAGGATCCGGTGGTCGCTCCGCAGGAGCGGGGCAAGCTTGTCCCGGAACGCGCGAACACCGATCGCGGGGACCGCGACGATGAGATCGGGCGCCACGAGCGCGTCTTCCAGCTTCGAAGTGACCACGACGCTGTCGGGCAGGCGGATACCCGGCAGGTAGCGGCGGTTCTCGCGCAGCGATGCCAGCTCCTGCGCCTGAGCCGGATCACGCGTCCACAGCACCACGCGGCGCCCGCCGTCGCGGGCCAGCATCGTCGCGAGGGTCGTACCCCACGAGCCGGCCTGCAGGACGGCGACCTCGGGCCCCGTCAGGAGAGCACCCGCGGCTCGGCACCGCGCATGATCCGCTCGATGTTCGGCCGGTGCCGCCAGACGATGATCCCACCCGCGACGAGCACGAACACCAGGGTCGCCGGGTGGAAGTGCAGGAAGTCCAGCCAGGTCAGGACCACGTAGCCCGCGAGCGCGCCCGCGACCGACGCCAGTGAGGCCACGGAGACGATCCGCGTGAAAGCGATGGCCAGGAAGAAAGCGATCACCGCCGCGACCCATGCGCTCGTCGCGATGAACATGAATGCTCCGAACGCAGTGGCCACCCCGCGACCGCCGCGGCCCTCCGTGAAAGCGGGCCAGCAGTGTCCGATCACGGCGCCGAGCGCGGCGGCGGCTTCGGCGACGGGCAGATACTCGGATCCGCCGGGCACGATCTGACGCGCGACGGCGACCGCGGCCGCGCCCTTGAGGATGTCGAGGAGCGCCACGAGGATCCCCGCGCCGGGCCCGAGGTTCCGGAACGTGTTGGTCGCTCCGGTGGAGCCGGAGCCGACGCGACGCAGGTCGACGTTGCGGTAGAGCTTGCCGACGAAGTAGCCGCTCGACAGGGATCCGACCGCGTACGCGGCGACGCCGATCAGGCCGGTCATGGCCAGTGGGAGCCAGCTCTCGGGCGTCACTCGCGGCTCCCGCGGAGCTCGATGCGGATCGGTGTGCCCGGGAACTCGAAACGCGCGCGGATCTGGTTCTCGAGGTATCGGCGATAGCTGAAGTGGACCCCCTCGGGACGGTCCACGAAGAAGACGAACGTCGGCGTCGCGTTGCGAGCCTGCGTCACGTGCCGGAAGCGTACCTGCCGACCCCTATCCGTGGGAGGCGGATGCGATCCGATGGCCTCGACCAGTACGCGGTGGAGGTCGGCGGTCGGTATCCGCTGCGCCCGGACGTCCACGATGCGGACCGCGTCCGTGAGCGTGGCCGCCACGTTCCGCCCGTTCTTCGCGGAGGTGAACCGGTGGCTCATCCAGGGCGCGAAGTGGAACTCACGCGCGATCGTGCGCTGCATGTCATGGGTCTGGTCCTCGCTGCGCTCCACGACGTCCCACTTGTTCACGGCCAGGACCAGCCCGACGCCCGCCTCGATGGCGTAGCCGGCGATGTGTGTGTCCTGCGCGGTGATCCCTTCGATCGCGTCGACGAGGAGGATCGCGACGTCGGCCCGCTCGAGGGCGTGGACCGTGCGGAGCAGGGCGTACTGCTCGATACCCTGCTCGATGCGGCCGCGCCGCCGGATCCCTGCGGTGTCCACGAGCCGGACCTGCCGGCCCTCGTGCACGAGCGTGGTGTCGATGGAGTCGCGCGTGGTTCCAGGCGTCTCGCTGACCACGGCACGCTCCTCGCCCGCGAGGGTGTTCAGAAAGCTCGACTTTCCGACGTTTGGCCGGCCGACGATCGCGATGCGCGCTTCCTGCGACTCCGCCTCCGGGTCGGGCTCGGCCGGCAGGGCGCGGATGATCGCGTCAAGGAGATCGCCACTCCCGTGCCCGGCAAGGGCGGACACCGCGTAGACCTCGCCCAGCCCTAGTGCGTAGAACTCGCCGGCCTGCGCCTCACCGCGCCACGAGTCGGCTTTGTTGGCCACGACGATGATCGGCTTGTGGCTCCGCCGGAGCTGATCCGCGACCTCGTGGTCGACCGGGACCATGCCGGTCTTCGCATCGACGACGAACAGAAGGATGTCGGCCTCGAGGATGGCCGCGTCGGCCTGCCGCTGTACGGCCTTCCCGATCTCGCCCTTGGGCAGGTCGAGGCCGCCGGTGTCCACGACCGAGAACTCGCGCGAGCCCCACTCCGCGGTGCCGTAGAGGCGATCGCGCGTGGTGCCGGGGATGTCCTCCACGATGGCCATGCGCTCGCCCACGATGCGGTTGAAGAGGGTGGACTTGCCGACGTTCGGCCGTCCGACGATCGCGACGACGGCGCGGGCCACGGGATCAGGCCAGCGCTTCGGCCCGGGCCTTCACCTCGAGCAGCGTCTCCATCGGCGTCGAGCATCCACCGATCAGGCCCACCGTCTGCTGGCCGGCGAGCCACTCCGGCTGCACCTCATCCGCGCGCTCGATGTGATACGCGTTCCGTCCCTGCATGCGGGCGAGGTTGACCAGCTCGCGAGTGTTCGCCGAGTTCTTGCCGCCGACGACCAGGATCGTCGCGACCTGCTCCGCGAGCTCGCTCGCAGCGTGCTGGCGCTTGACGGTCACAGGGCAGACGGTATTGAAGACCTTCATCTCCTGGGCGATCGTCGCGACGTGCGCGACGAGAGCGGTGAACGCCCAGGGCGGCTGGGTCGATTGCGAGACGACGCCGGCCTTCTTCATTCGCGGGAGCTGCTCCCACTCTTCCTTCGTCTCGACGATCACGAAGTCGCTCCCCGCGTAGCCCTTGAGACCGACGAGCTCGGGATGGTCCGGCGTGCCGAGGATGATCACGCGGTAGCCCTCGTCGGCGAGCTGCTTGGTGAAGCGCTGCGCCCGGAGCACCAGCGAGCACGTAGCGTCGATGCACTCGAGGCCCCGCGCCTCGATCTCCGCGCGGACCGCGGGGGGGACCCCGTGCGCGCGGATGACCACGATGCCCTCGGCCGCCTCGCCGGGGTCCTTGATCACCTTCACTCCGCGCTCCGCCAGGCGGCGGCTGATGATCGGGTTGTGCACGACCTGACCGAGGTTGTGGACGGTGCGACCAGTTTCGGCAGCGGCTTCGGTCAGCTCGACCGCCTTCTTCACGCCGAAGCAGAACCCGTTCTCGCGCGCGAGGAGCACTTCCATGACCTCAGTGTACGGTCGAGTACTCGCCTCTCATCTCATGCGGGAGAAGCTCCGCGATGCGACGCATCACGCCGTCGGCTATCGCCTGGTCGTCCGTCGCCGCTTCCCCGAGGTCCGCAAGGGTGAACGGCTTCCCCACCTTCACGTGGATGTCGTGACGAGGCGGGACCCGAAGACGCGCCCGTGCGGTGCCGGTGATGCCCACGGGGACCATCGGCGCGCCGGAGCGCCGCGCCAGGAAGGCGATCCCGGGCTTGGCCCTGCGCAGCTTTCCGACCCGGCTGCGCGTTCCCTCCGGGAAGAAACCGAGGGGCTGGCCCGCCTCGACCACGCGGAGCGCGGTCTCGAGCGCGCGGCGGTCACTCTCGCCACGGCGGACCGGGAAGTTGCCGATGCCCCGGATGACACCACCAATGAAGGGGTACCCCAAGATCTCGACCTTCGTCATGTACCGGATGCGCTCGCGGATGCCGAACTCGATCCAGAACGGATCGAGCGCCGTGACGTGGTTCGCGACGAGGATGTAGCCGCCGCTCTTGGGCAGGTTCTCCTGACCTTCGGCGCTGACGGGAAGCAGGGTCGTCGCGACCCAGTGCACCAGCGGGAATCCGAGCCGCCAGAGCCAGAGTCGTTCACGAGGCCATTCCGGCTGGCCGATCCATCTCATGCCTGCCGCCGCACTAGGACCCGGAGCGTGTGATCACCGCGAGGATCCGCTCGAGGGCCTGCTTCACGGAGAGACCGTCGGTCTGCACCACCACCGCATCCTCGGCCGGCTTGAGCGGAGACACGACGCGCTCGCTGTCCAGCTGGTCGCGCCGGAGGATCTCGTGAAGGAGCTCCTGCCGCGGGCGGATCTCACCGCGCGCCGCCAGCTCCTCGCCACGCCGTTTCGCCCGCTCCCCCGCCGATGCCGTGAGGAAGATCTTGCGCTCGGCGTCAGGCAGGACGACGGTCCCGATGTCGCGCCCGACCATCACCACCCGACCGCGCGTCGCCAGCGCGCGCTGCTGCTCGACCATCGCGTCTCGCACCGCCGGAACGCGCGCGACCTGCGAGACGGTGCGATCGATGTCGGCGCTACGGATCGCCCAGGTGACGTCATCGCCGTTCAGCAGGACGGAGTAGACACGGCCGTCCTGGACCGTCGGCGGGCCGATCGCGATGCGCACCTCCGTGGCGAGCGTCGCGAGCGACGCGGCGTCGTCCGGGTCTACGCCGCGCCGCTGCGCCGCGAGCGCCACGGCGCGGTACATCGCGCCTGTGTCCAGGAACAGATAGCCCAGGCGCTCCGCCACGAGCGCGCCGATCGTGCTCTTGCCCGCGCCCGCGGGTCCGTCGATGGCGATCGTGCGCGGCGTCGGCATCAGGCCACCCCCGTACGCGTGCGCGCGACCGGGCGACGACCCCGAGGCGCTGGCTTCGTGACCGTGCCGCCGAGACTGCGCACCTCTCGCTCGCTGAGCTCGCGCCACCCGCCGACGGCGAGCCCGACTCCGAGGCGCACCGTTCCGATCCGGACGCGGCGCAGCTCGACCACCCGGAGACCGAGCGCGGCGCACATCCGCCGGATCTGCCGCTTCCACCCGGTACGGAGGATCATCTGGATCCGGCCGCCGACCTTTTCGCGGGAGATCAGCTCGACCCGCTCGGCGCGGGCCAGCCCCTCCTCGAGAGGCACGCCCTTGCGCAGCCGGTCGACGACGGCGTCGGTGACATCGCCCTCGACCCGTACTTCGTACTCGCGCTCGTGCCCGTACCTGGGGTGGAGTACGCGCTCGGCCCACGCGCCGTCGTTCGTGAGGAGCACGAGGCCCTCGGAGTCCGCGTCGAGCCGGCCGACCGGGTAGAGGCGGCCGGCGCGCGGTACGAGATCGACGACGCTGCGCCGCCCGCGCTCGGCCCGCGCGCTCGAGAGGATGCCCGCCGGCTTGTTGAGCGCGATGTAGCGATGCCGCTGCGCGGTCCCGACCGGCGCGCTGTCCACCTCGATGCGCGCGGCCGGGTCGACGCGCGTCCCGAGCACGCGGACGACCTCGCCGTTCACGCGCACGCGCCCCTGCGCGATGAGGACCTCGGCCTTGCGCCGCGCCGCGACGCCGCGTTCGGCGAGCACCTTCTGCAGGCGCACGCCCTCAGTCGCGGGCGGCTTCCGTCTCACTCTTGACCTCGCCTTCGGAGATCTGCCCCTCGGGAGTCAGGACGCGCGGGAGCTCCGTGAGGCTCTGGAGGCCGAAGCACTCCAGGAACTCCCACGTCGTCCCGTAGAGGATCGGCCGGCCCGGCGCTTCCATGCGGCCGCGCTCCTCAATGAGCCGGCGCGACATGAGCGTGTAGATCGTCTGGTCGCAGTTGACGCCGCGGACGGCTTCGACCTCCGCACGCGTGATGGGCTGGCGGTAGGCGACCACGGCAAGCGTCTCGAGCGACGCGGGCGAGACGCGCAGGCGGTCCGCGCCGAGGTAAGCCGACACGAACGGGGCGCTCTCGGTGGACGTGACGATCTGCCACTCATCCCCGTCGTGCTGCAGTCGCAGCCCGGTGCCGCCGTAGGCGGACTCGATCTCGCCGAGCGCGGCCTCGACCTGCTTCGGCGTGGCGCCGACCACCCGCGCGAGCTCGGTGCGGCCCACCGGCTTCTCGGCGACGAACAGCACGGCCTCGACCCTGTTCGCCATTTCGCTACGCACTCGAGGCCTTCTCCTTCCGCACGATCCGGATGTCGCCGTACAGCTCGTCCTGCTCGAGATCGATCACGAGGCGCCGGTAGAGGTCGAGGAGCGAGATGAACGTCACGACCGCGAACGAGAGGCTGGGCTCGGACCCGAGGAGCGTAGCGAACGCGACGCGGCCCTCGCGGAGGACGATCTCCTCGATCTCGGCCGTGCGCTGCTCCACCGAGTAGCGCTCCGCCGGGAGCTCGGCCTCCTCGCGCCGCTGCCGCGCCGCTACCTGGAGCACGCGCGACCACGCCGCCGCCAGCGCGTCCATGTCGCC
>CAZTAI010000007.1:0-25186 GCA_964611555.1 uncultured Chloroflexota bacterium
AGGCGCTGCGCAAGCTGCGCCACCCCAGCCGGAGTCGGAAGCTCAAGGACTACCTCGAATAGCCGGACCCAAGGACGTCGACCAGGGCGAGCTGGAGCGGCTCGATAGCGCGCTCCGGCTCGCCGAGTCGGCCCTCGAGGAGGCCCTCGAGGCGGCCGAGAACCTGGGCAGCTTCGACCATCGCTTCGATGTACCTCGCGCACTCGGTGGAGCGCAGCGGCTAGTGGAGAGCGCCCGCGAAGCCGTCGGCGAGGCGCGCCGGAAGGTCTAGGGCGCTCCCGCGGCGAGCTGCCGCATGTACTGGACTAGCGACCAGCGATCCTCTTCGCTCAGCACCGTGTCCCACGCGGGCATCGCCGTGCCCGGGCTTCCGCGGCTGACGTACCAGAAGAGCTCGCCGTCCGGATGTTGCGGAACGTGGAGCACCAGATCGGCCGGTGGTGGTGTGAGCGATGGGGCCAGCGGGCCATCGCCGCGGCCGCGAACGCCGTGGCACGAGACGCACCGGCTCTGCTCCTGGAAGAGCGCGCGGCCGCGCGCGACGGTCTCGGCCGTGGCGGGGATAGGCGCGACGAGGTCGTAGGAGTCCGCGAAGCCCGCCTCCCACCGTCGCGAGTCGACGGGAAGGAGCGCCGCGCCCACGAGGACCGCGCACCCGGCGACGATCGCCGAGAGAGCGGTCCTCAGGCTCGAGTGGGGACTGGAGCTACGAGGCAGTGGTCCTTGCGAGGGAGCGCTTGCGGTCGAAGTAAGCGCTGGTCACGGCCACCAGGATGACGATCAGGCCAAGCCAGAGAGTTGGCTGGGTAGTCGCGCTGTCGATGAGCGATGTCACCGGCGATGCGGCCTGCTGCGCGGGCTGTGCGGCGGGTGCCGGCACTGCTGGCGTGGCCGCTGCAGCCAGTCGCGGGTCGATGGTCGAGGGGTCCGGCGTGATGGTCACCGGCGCTGTGACGATCGCGGGAGCACCCGCGCCGTTGATGGTGCCCTGGTAGCCGCTGAGCCGGACCGTGCCGGGCTTCCCATCGAGGGGAGCGCTGAACTCGTAGATGGATCCGCCCACGTCGGCGCGACCGGCAAGGACCGTCGCGCCCTGATAGATGAAGTTGAAGCGTCCGACGTAGGTCGCGATCTGTGTCGGGGGCTGCCCTGCGATCTGGCCGTTCTCGATCCCAGTCCGCACGAGCGACACGTTCAGGCACTTGCCGCGGTTGCCGTCGAACTGCATGACGACGGCGGTCCCGGTCTCCGGGAAGTTCGACGGGTCCACCGTGCGCGCCGTGAAGCGCAGCGTCGTGCCGCCGTTCTCCGTGCCGATCTGGACCGACTCCACGCAGACCGCGCACTTCGCGTCGGCCAGCGAGCCGAGGGCCAGTGTCAGGAGCATCGAAGCCGCTAGGACCACTCGCCACATGGCGACACCTCCGATAGCGCTGTTCGAACTCCATACAACGGGGGTCTCGTGGCGGTTCCTGGGCTTGCCTGCCTGTTCGTCCGGCCTGCTCTAGCCTGCCTGCCGGTGAGCACTCCTCTAAGAGCGACCCTGCTGGTGAGCGGCCCGAACCGGCCTGGCCTGGTGGCCCGGCTGTCGGAGTTCGTCTACCAGCACGGCGGCAACATCGTGTCTGCCGATCACCACGGCGAGCGGGAGGGCGACACTTTCTTCCTGCGGCTGGCCTGGGAAGCCACCGGTGCGACCGTCGATCGCGCCGCTGTGGGCACTGGCATCCGGGCCCTGGCCACCGAGTTGGGTCTGACGGCGGAGCTCACGTGGTCGGATGCGCTGCAGAAGGCCGCGGTCTTCGCCAGCAGGACCCCGCACTGTCTCTACGACCTGCTGCTGACGTGGCAGCTCGGGGAGCTGGGCGGCGACATCGCGCTGGTCGTCTCCAACCATCGGTCCCTCGAGCCGGTCGCGAAGCACTTCGGCGTGCGTTATGAGCACGTGGCGTTCGACACCGGAGACCGCGCCGTGGTCGAGGCGCGGCAGCAGAAGCTCCTCGAGGAGTGCGGGATCGACCTGGTCGTCCTCGCGAGGTACATGCAGGTCCTGTCGCCGCCGTTCGTCGAGCGCTGGCACGGACGCCTCATCAACATCCACCACTCGTTCCTGCCGGCGTTCGTCGGCGCGCAGGCGTACCGCCAGGCGCGGGAGCGCGGTGTGAAGATGATCGGCGCGACAGCGCACTACGTCACGACCGAGCTCGACCAGGGTCCGATCATCGAGCAGGACGTGGTGCGGGTGAGCCACCGTGACGAGGTCGACGACTACGCGCGGAAGGGCCGCGATCTCGAGCGGCAGGTGCTGACGCGCGCGGTGCGGTGGCATCTGGAGCGGCGGGTCCTCGTCTCGGGCGACCGGACGATCGTCTTCGGCTAGCCGGCGCCTACGCCTTCAGGCCGAACCCCTCGTTGCTGACGATCTCGTCGAGTCGCTTGCGGCCCCCCGTGGCGCGGGTCGGGCGCGGGTCCTCGCTCGAGATGGGGTGGCCGATCATCACCATCGACCTCGCGGTCCGGTCCTCCGGGATGCCCATGATGCGCTTGGCCTCGGCCTGCTGCGTCTCATCTCCCCACCAGGCCACGCCACCTCCAAGCCCGAGGTTGTGCGCTCCGATCAGGAGCCGTTCCGTGACGCGGCCTTCGTCGTAGGCCTCGCCGGCGCTGCTCTTCCCGTCGAGCACGATAGCGATGCCGAGCGGTGCCGCGGCGAGCCAGTTGATCGGCGTGCGGATCTGGCTGAGCTCACGAAGGCGCTCCTTGCCTCGGACGACGATGAAGTGCCAAGGCTGCGTGTTCTTGGAGCTGCCGGTCCAGCGCGCGAGCTCGAGCAGGGTCTCGAGCGCCTGATCCGGGACGGGATCGGGCTTGTACTGCCTGATCTGCCGGACAGTGCGGACGAGTCTGCTGACCGCTATCGGATCCGGTCGGGCTGCCATGTATCGAGACTACCCGCTGCGCTTGCGCGGGGCAGGGGAGCGGCGTGCCGACGCTGCACGCGTGGATCGCGGCTTGGACGCTCGCGGCGTGGTGAGGGTCCAGGGGACGTCGGCCGGCAGCTCGTCTCGAAGCATCGGCTCGAGCACTTTGATGTAGCGGGCGAGCCGGTCCGCGACCTCGCGCTGGAGCGCGGCGTCCAGCGCCTCGTATTCGAGCGGCTCCCAGATCCGGCTCCAGCCCTTGTCCCACTCCTCGATCCGGGCGCCCGGCAGCGCGCGCTCGATCTTCTTCTCGTGGACCCGGAAGGCGCCGAGGAGGCGCGCATTCGTGAACCTATCGGCTTCGAAGTGCAGTCCGATCTCGATCGTCTTTGACCTCGCCTGATGGTTCGCCTCGTAGTGGAGCTTCGAGTTCCCGTAGTGGATCTTGATCAGACCGAAACCGGTGGTCGACGTGCACGCACGAAGATCGGATCCAACGAGGGAGCGCACGGCCTTCGGGACACCGTTCAGGAGCACTCGAGCATCCACCGGACTGATGTTCCCCGAACGCGATCCGGCGCGCTAAAATGAGCGTTCCCTTCCGGCGTAGCGCAGCGGTAGCGCAGGGGACTGTTAATCCCTTGGTCGGAGGTTCGAATCCTCCCGCCGGAGCAGGTCAGCTCGAACGATCCAAGAACTGCAGCGAGGAAGCGAGCGGTCGCGCACACTTCCCGCGATGCAAGGGCTCACACGCGCGGAGTTCGCTCAGCTGCGACGCCTGGACACACCGGAGAAGGTCCAGGCGTACCTCGACGGCCTTGACTACAACCTCGAGCCGAACGGCGAGACGCTTCGATCGCCCCGCCGCGTGCTCCGTGACCGCACCGCCCACTGTGCCGAGGGCGCGCTCCTGGCGGCGGCAGCGTTCCGCGTGCACGGCCGGCCGCCGCTCGTCGTGGACCTCGAGGCCGTCCGCGACGACGATCACGTCCTCGCCGTCTACCGCGACAAGGGCCTCTGGGGGTCCGTCGCGATCTCTAAGTTCGCGGGGCTTCGCTATCGCTCTCCCGTCTACCGGACGGTCCGCGACCTCGTCATGTCCTACTTCGACCACTACTACAACTGGGAGGGGGAGCGGAGCCTGCGGGCTTACTCACGGCCGGTCTCGCTTGCCCGCTTCGACCGCAGCTCCTGGATGACCGCGGAGGACGACTTGTGGGAGATCAACGACCACCTCGTCCGTGTCTCCCACACCCGGCTGCTGCCCTGGGGGACCACGCCGCGGCTCGCGAGACTCGACCGGCGTACCTACGAGGCTGGCCTTTACGGGGCGCCAGGCCCGGCCCACAAGTACCCACTGAGTCACTAGCGTCCGCTCGCTCGGAAGGCAAGCGATCGACGTGTTGGTGGGCGCTCTGATACGGTCGCGTCTCCCGTTGCGGTCCTAGAGGGCCGGACCATTGGTAGCGGTGGATAGATACAGCGCGGTCGGGGGAAGGCAATTGCTTCGGACCATCGAGATAGCGGAAGAGCGCCCCTGGGTGCTATTCGGTGCCGTCTTCGTGGCCACGCTGTTCTTCGGCTTCGTGACGCAGGCCGCCGGCAGCTTCTACCTCAGTTGGATCGGCGACCCCATCGTCAGCCAGTTCCGCACGACGCTCACCTACAGCTCGGCGCTGGTGGGTGACGCGATCCTGCTGCCGCTGGTGAACGTCTTCATGACCAGCCAGCTCTGGGACTGGCGCCGCCGCCCGCGCACGAGCGACGTCGTTGCCGCGCTGTCTTCGGCCGCGCTGCTCACACTCGCGGTCCACCTGTACCAGGCCGCTAACGCGATCCTCAACTGGACGATGATGGAGCCCTACCGGTGGACGGCCCTCGGCTACGTCCACGCCGGGTTCATGTTCGCGGAGATCTCCTTCGTGCTCTTCTTCTGGGGACAGGTCGCGCTGGTCGCTCGAGAGCAGCCGCGCGCGATCTTCTCGCACCGCGTCGTGCTCGCGCTCCTCTGCAGCCTCGTCTTCCTCCGTCTCCTGTTCGGGGATTACGGGTACTTCGGCTAGGACCGGCGCGCTCCGCGACGTAGCCGCCGCGTTCCTTCGCCTCGGTCTTCTCGGCTTCGGCGGTCCCGCCGCCCACATCGCGCTCATGCGCGACGAGCTGGTGCGCCGCCGGAGGTGGGTGAGCGACCGCGAGCTGCTCGACCTCCTCGCCGTCGCCAACATGCTCCCGGGCCCCAACTCGACAGAGCTGGCGATGCACCTCGGACGAGTGCGTGCGGGCGGCCGGGGGCTGGTCGTCGCCGGCGCCGTCTTCATCATCCCGGCGGCGCTGCTCACCGGCGTGCTCGCGTGGGCGTATGTGACCTACGGCTCGCTGCCGGAGGTCCGCGCCGTCCTTCACGGCGTTCAGCCGGTGATGCTCGCGATCGTCGCGCAGGCCGTGGTCTCACTGTCGCGCTCGGCACTGACGGACGGTTTCCGCATCGCTCTCGCCATCGCGGTCATCGCTGCCGCTTCGTTCGGCGGCAGCGAGATCGTCCTGCTGTTCGGCGGTGGGATCGTCATGGCCGGCTTCGCCGCGGCGCGGACGAGGCTCCGCGCGGTCGAGCCCGTGAGCCTCCTCGCCCTCCTCGGGATCTTCCTGAAGATCGGGGCGATCCTGTACGGCAGCGGCTACGTCCTGCTCGCGTATCTCCGTGACGACTTCGTGGAGCGCACCGGCTGGCTGACCGATGCGCAGCTCCTCGACGCCATCGTGGCCGGCCAGGTGACCCCCGGCCCGGTCTTCTCCACCGCCACGTTCATCGGCTACGTCCTCGCCGGGCCGGCCGGGGCCGTCGTATCCACCGTCGCGATCTTCCTGCCGGCATTCATCTTCGTGGCCGTCAGCGGACCGCTCCTGGCGCTGGTGAAGCGCTCGAAGGCGCTCTCCGCCGGCCTCGACGGTCTGGTGGTCGCGTCCCTCGGCCTGATGGCCGTGGTCGCGGTCGAGCTCGCGCGGGCCGCGCTCGTGGATGGGCTAACGATCGTCCTGTTCGCGATCGCGCTCGCCTTCAGCGTGCTTACGCGAGTGAACTTCGCCTGGCTGATCCTCGCCGGCGCGGTCGCCGGCATCTCGGCCTCGCTAGTCCGATCCCTCTAGGTCCATCTTCCCAGGGTTCATGATCCCCTGTGGATCGAGCGCGCGCTTCACGCGGCGCATGACGTCGAGCGCAGCGCCGTGCTCGGCGCGCATGTAGGCGGCGCGCACCGCGCCCGTCCCGTGCTCGCCTGTCACCGTTCCGCCGACCTCGACCGCGAGCTTGTGCAGGCGGTCCGCGAGCTCGTCGGCGCGGCGCACCTCATCCGCGTTGGACGGATCGATGAGGATCGCCGTGTGCACGTTCCCGTCCCCGAAGTGGCCGTAGAAGATCACAGCCACGCCAGTCTCGGCTCCGATCTCGCGCGCGCGGCGGATCGTGCGCGGGATCTCCGACAGAGGGACGGCCAGGTCCTCGCCGGCGAAGATGCGGTGCTTACCCGGGAACACCAGCGAGCTTGCCGCGGCGAGGCCGCCGCGCGCGGCCCACAGGCGCTGGATGGCGGCCTCGTCTTCGGCGAGTCGCGTGAGCGTCGCGCGGCGGCGCACGATCTCGTCCACCTCGCGCAGGGCGGCACCGACCTGAGTTCCGGTGCCTTCGATCTCGATGAACAACACTGCCTCGCCGTCCGGGAGGTCGAGGTCGGGACGCCACTTCATGAGCGCCTCGACCGCGCTGCGGTCCAGTAGCTCGGCGGTCGCCGGTAGGATCCCCGCGGCGAAGAGATCGTCCAGCGAGCGCACCGTGTCCTCGAGGACGCCGTACGCGGCGAGCACCACGCCACGCGCCGCAGGACGAGGCTGCACCCGCAGGCGCAGCCTCGTGAGGATCCCCAGCGTCCCCTCCGACCCGACGAAGAGCTTCGTGAGGTCGATCCCGCTCGAGGACTTCATCGCCTTTGACCGCTCGCCTCCGGTCACGATGACCGAGCCGTCAGCAAGGACCACCTCAAGGCCGAGCACGTACGAGGACGTCGTGCCCCACTTCACCGCGTGAGGGCCGCTGGCGTTGTTCGCGACCATGCCGCCGAGCGTGCAGGCGCGGCCGCTGCCGGGATCGGGAGGGAAGAAGAGGCGCTCCACCGCGAGGGCGGCGTTCAGGTCCGCGTAGACGATCCCGGGCTCACACGAGACCTGGAGATTGGTGCGGTCGATCTCGAAGATGCGACGCATGCGCGCGAACGAGATGACGATGCCCCCGTGCGCCGGCACCGCGCCGCCGGTCTGCCCAGTGCCCGCTCCGCGGGCCACGATCGGCGTCCCGGTCTCGGCCGCGAGGCGGACGACCGCGGCGACTTCCGCCGTCGTCTCGGGAACGACGACCACATCGGGAAGCCGCCGCGATCGCAGTGACCAGAACGAAGCGTCGAAGGCGTAGGGCAGGATCGCGTCGGGGTCATCGAGAACGCGGTCGCTCGGGATGATCGCGCGGAGGCGCGACGCGATAGCGCTCTCCGTCAAAGCCACCGTCCGTATGCTAGGAGCATCGCCATCGCAACCTCCCGTGTGGATCCCGAGGATGTCGCGACATGTGTGTCGTGCGGCCTGTGCCTCAATGACTGCCCGACCTATCGCGTCCTCGGCAACGAGGCGGACTCGCCGCGCGGGCGGATCCAGCTCATCCGGGATCTGGTGTCGACGCCGGGTGAGCCGGATCCGCAGGTCGTATCCCATCTCGATGCGTGTCTGGTGTGCCGGGCCTGCGAGACCGCGTGCCCGTCTCTGGTCCCCTTCGGCCGGATCATGGAGGCTGCCCGCGAGGACATCACGGCGCGGCGACGCTCCCGCGGCCCACTTGCCGCCCTGCGCCGTTTCGCGCTCGACATCGTCACGCACCGCAGGCTCCTCCGGATCCTCGTGGGCCTCGCCACGCTCTATGACCGGACCGGGCTCCGCGGCGTCGTGCGTCGCGCGCTCCCCTCAAGGCTCCGAGCGATGGAGTCGCTCGTCGCGCCGAGCGAAGGCCCCGCGTACGCGCCGAACGCGGAGCAGGGCGACACGCAGCTCTTCGCGGGCTGCGTGATGTCGGCGGCCTTCGGTGACACGCAGCGCGCCACGGTGCGCGCGCTCGAGCGCTCGGGCAGGACCGTCGGATCGCCCTCCGCCCAGACCTGCTGCGGCGCATTGCACGCGCATGCGGGTCTGGGGGAGCGCGCGCGGGTGCTGGCCCGCGAGAACGTGCGCGCGTTCAGCGGCACCGCGGGACCGGTCGTTGTCACCGCCGCGGGCTGCGGCGCGCATCTGCGCGCGTACGCCCACGTGCTCGAGGGAGACGCGGATGCCGCTCGCTTCGCCTCGCGCGTCCGCGACGCCAGCGAGGTCGTGCCGGCCGTGGACGCGCCGAAGCCGCTGGGAAGGCGCGTCCGTGTGGCGTACCAGGACGCCTGCCATCTCGCGCACGGACAGGGGATACGGCGTCAGCCGCGCGACCTCCTGCGAGCGCTCTCCGGTGTCGAGATCGTGCCGATCGCGGACCCGGAGCGGTGCTGCGGGAGCGCCGGTGTGTACAACGTGACGCATCCCGAGGTCGCCGGCATCCTCCAGCGGGACAAGGCCGCGGCGATCATCGCCGCCAAGCCGGATGTCGTGGTGAGCGCGAATCCAGGCTGCATGCTGCAGATCCGGGCGGGCCTGCGCGAGGCAGGCAGCTTTATTCCCGTGGTCCATTTGATGCGTTTCATCGACGATCCGGCTGGGAGCCTGACCGAAAGGGCCTAGACGAGCGGGCAGGCGCCTGTCAGATGCGCGGAGCGAGGCGACGTGCGAAAATAGGGACACCGATGAGCGTTTCTCGATCCACCTACCGTCACCGCCTCAGCTCCGAGGATGTCCGCAAAAGCCGGATCCTGATCACCAAGGACGCGTGGAAGCTGTTCCCGAACCCCGGCGAGCGCGTCGCCCTCCGCATCGGTGCGCGCCGCTTCGACGCCGAGATCAAGGCCGAGCGTTGCGCGTGTGTGCCTCCGGAACATGAGCACTACCACCTGACCTGCACCGCGTTGAAGGGACAGGCGGGATTCAAGAGCGGCGCCCTCGTCGTGATCGCGAAGGACTCCGATGGTGGGTACCGTTTCGTAGAGGAGCGAGGCTAGACTCGGGCGATGGGCCCGACCTATGTCCTGATCCACGCGTTCGGCACTCTTCGTGATGAGCTCGACCGAGCGGACCGCGGCAAGCGCACGTACTCGGCGTGGCTGCGCGAGTTCGTCGACGAGACACCCAAGCGCTTGACCGAGATCGCCTGGCTCATCGACCACCTCTCCGAGAACGGCTGGCGTATCACCGGATCGCCTTACGACTGCGACGTCATGCTCGAGCGATCGGTGACGCGTGAGGTCGCGGAGCAGGAGCTCCGGCGAGCTGAGATATGGGACCGCGTCGTGCTCGTCGCCTCGCCCGACGACGATGGCCACGTGATCTGGCGCGACCACCCCGAGGGCCGCCCGGCGCCTCGGCGCCGCCGGCGGGTCCGCCGCCCACCGACCCGAGAGCAGGGCAGCTAGCCAGATCCCACACCCGCTCGGCGACGAGCTCACCGAGCTCCACGTCCACCTCGGCGGAGCCGTAGACGCAGCCGACCTCTGGAGGATCGCGCATGCCCAGGGCATCCGGCTCCCGACCAAGGACTACTGGGAGTTCGTCGACCTCGTCACCATGCCGCTCGGCAAGAAGCGCTCGTTCGAAGATTTCCTGGCGCTCTACCACTGGACCGAGCTGATCCAGTCGAGCCCCCTTGCGGTCGAGGAGTCGGTGTACTCGGTCGTGACCGGCGCCTATCGCAAGGCGAACATCACCACCCTCGAGGTCCGCTACAACCCGATGAAGCGCAACCGCGGCGGCGAGCAGGACCTCGACCACATCATCCTGGCCTCGATCCACGGCCTCGACCGCGCTCTCCTCGAGTACCCGGTGAAGGCCGGCCTCATCTTCTGCCTCGACCGGCAGTTCGACCGTTCCCTCAATGAGATCCTGGCGGAGAAAGCCATCGCCTACCGCAGCCGCGGCGTCGTTGGCATCGACATCGCCGGCGGCAAGAACCCCGAGTTCAAGTACCGGGATTACGCCGAGATCTACAAGACGGCGCGGCAGGCCGGCCTCGGCACGACGGTCCACGCCGGCGAGGACGAGGACTGGACATCGGTCGACGAAGTCGTGCGGCACCTCGAGCCGGATCGGATCGGCCACGGCATCCACGCGGCGCAGGACGCCGGCCTCTGCGAGCTGCTGGCGGAGCGTGGGACGCTACTTGAGATCTGCCCTTCGTCCAACCTCGACACGCAGGTAGTGGCCGGCCCCGAGGAGCTGCGCACCTTCATCGAGACGTTCCGTTCGCACGGCGTCCGGTTCAGCTTCAACACGGACGGCCCCGAGATGCTGCACACAACGCTCCGCGACGAGCTGCGGCAGGCTGTCCGCTACGGCTTCGTGACCAAGGACCAGCTCACCCAGTGCGGCGAGTGGGCGCGGCAGGCCTCGTTCGTGCGACGGAACGGCGCATGACCTCGAAGGAGTGGTCCGCGCTCCAGCGCCTTGTGATCATCGCCGCGGCGTGGGCCGCCGGTGAGACGGTGCTCCGCCTGTTCGGGCTAGGCGGGCTCGCGACCTTCGGCGGCGCGCTCCTCGCGGTGGCCGCGTACTTCGCGACGCGGGGTGTTCCGCCGGGACAGCGGAAGGGCGGCGACGTCATCTACTGGCGGGGCCGCCCCATCGACCGCGACAAGCTGAACTAGCGGCCTACTTCCCGGCGGGCGTCTCCGCTGCCGGCTTCACGCCCAGGCGCTGACCGAACGAGGCCGCTCGCATCGAGTCCATCTCCGTCGGGTTGTCGTGGCGCATCACGAACGGCGCGAGCGCCCAGAGGATGGCGCGAAGCGGCTCGGGGTCGTCGATGGGGCGCCCCAGGCGATCGCTGATGAAGGTCAGGTACACGTTGGGCCACACCAGCTGACGAACCTCGGCACGCTCCGTCGCGCCGCCGGCGACGTGGCCCGTATGCGTGAGCGCGAAGCCGCGCTCGCCGTTCGGATCGCTGGTCCAAGACACGACGGCGTCCGCGGTCTCGAGCGCCTCACCGCACGCGTCGCACACGAGGTCGTACTCCGCCACGGATCAGAAGCATACGGATGCGTGTGTGCGCATGCCCTCGCGATGGGACAATGAGCGAGTGAGCGAGCAGCAGCGGTACGGGTCGTGGGGCAAGATCCTGCGCGTCGATCTGACCGAGCGTCGGACGTGGACGGAGGATCTCGACGAGGCCACGTTCCGTAAGCGTCCTGGCGGGCGCGCGATGATCGCCCATTACCTCCTCACCGAGCTGGCCGCCGGTACGGATCCGCTGTCACCCGACAACCTGCTGATCTTCGCTCCCGGCGTCCTGACGGGTACGCCGCTCTCGGGCGCGTCACGGCACTCGATCGGCGCGCGGTCGCCACTGACGGGTGGATTCGGCGAGGCCGAGGTCGGCGGGTTCTGGGGAGCGGAGCTGAAGAGGGCCGGCTGGGACGGCATCGTCGTTCGCGGGGCCGCGACGGGCCCGGTCTACATGTGGATCAAGGACGAGACCGTCGAGATCCGGGACGCGTCGCACCTCTGGGGCATGGAGATCATGGACACCGAGGAGACGCTCAAGGCCGAGGTGGGGGAGCGTCTCGCGCGCGTCTGCGAGATCGGGCCCGCCGGCGAGAACCTGGTGCTGATCAGCGGGATCATGAACGACTTCAAGGACATCGCCGGCCGCGCCGGTCTCGGCGCGGTCATGGGCAGCAAGAAGCTGAAGGCGATCGTCGTCAAGGGCTCGCGGCAGCTCCCGCTCGCCGACGCCGCGCGCGTCAAGGGCGTGGGTCGCTGGGTGGCGGACACGCTCCAGGAGCAGCACTGGGCCTTCCACAACTACGGCACCGGCATGGGCCTGGACGGCTACACGAAGGTCGGCGGCATGGCCGTGCGGAACTTCGAGGGCGGTCCCTTCGAGCAGGCCGCCGATATCAGCGCCGAGGCCCTCGTGGAGAAGGGCTACCGCGTGAAGATGGAGGCCTGCTGGGCGTGCTCGGTCCGGTGCAAGAAGGTCGTGAAGATGGAGGAGCCCTACCAGATCGACCCGAAGTACGGCGGGCCCGAGTTCGAGTCGACGGCGGCCCTCGGGTCTCACTGCGGCGTGGGCGACCTCGCCCTCATCGCCAAGGCGAACGAGCGCTGCAACGCGCTGGGCATCGACACCATCTCGACCGGCGCGGTCATCGCCTGGGTCATGGATCTCCGCAAGCGCGGGATCCTGCCCGACGCGGAGCTGGACGGCGAGCCGGTCGAGTTCGGTAACGGCCGCGCCGTGCTGGCGGGCATCGAGGCGATCTCACATCGCCGGGGCCTCGGCGACATCCTGGCGGAGGGCTCCGCGCGCGCCGCCGAGAAGCTGGGCGGCGTCGAGCAGCTCACGACGGTCAAGGGGCTCGAGATCGCGATGCACGATCCGCGGCAGCGGACCGAGTACGGGCGCAGCGTCCGCGTGTCGTACGCGACGAGCCCCAGCGGCGGCGATCACCTGCTGGCCCATCTGCCTCCACGGAGCATGCGCAACACGGTCGGGATGTGCTTCTTCCTCCGCTACGACGAGCCGAAGATGCTGGAGATCGTGAACGCGGTGACGGGCTGGGGCCTCACCCAGGACGAGCTCACCGACATCGGGGAGCGCTCCCTCGCGCTGGCGCGGCTCTTCAACGAGCGCGAGGGGTTCGCGGCCAGCGACGACAAGCTGCCGCCGCAGGTGACGAAGCCGCATGTGTCCGGCGTCCTCTCGAAGGTGCGTCTTGATGACGGCGACCTCGCTGCCCAGGTACGGACCTACTACGGCGGGCGCGGCTGGGACGACGACGGCCACCCGACCGCCGAGACGCTCGAGCGCCTCGGCATCACGGAGTACTCCGCTTAACGCGCTCGACCCGGCTCGCTAGCGCGACGCCGGGCCTCGCCGCCTCGCTCCGCTCGATCACTAGTGGGCTCACTCGGACCGGCGGAGCCGGATCCTCGCTCGGTTCACGTCAGATGCACCGAATACAGCGGTTCGATGACATGATGGCTCGCGGTCGGAGGTGAGTGACATGGGTCTGCTCGAGGGCAAGAAGGCGCTGATCGTGGGCGTCGGCAACCAGCGCAGCATCGCGTGGGGGATCGCGACGGCGTTCCAGCGCGAGGGCGCGCAGCTCGCGTTCACGTACCTCAACGATCGGTTCAAGGACAACGTCGACAAGCTCGTCGAGACGCTTCCCGGTCACGACCAGATGCCGGTCCTGCTCTGCGATGCCGCGAAGCCGGAGGACGTGAAGAGCCTGATCGCCGAGATAGAGAAGCGTTGGGGCGGGCTCGACATCCTGGTGCACTCGATCGCGTTCGCCCCGGTCGAGGATCTGCGTGGGCGCTTCCACGAGATCTCCCGCGATGGCGTGCTCACGGCGGTGGACGTGAGCGCCTACACCCTCGTGTCCCTGTCGCGCGCGGCGCTTCCGCTCTTCGAGAAGTCGGGCGGTGGCGCGGTCATGGCCCTCACTTTCAACGCGGTGGAGCGCGTGGTGCCGAGCTACAACTCCATGGCCATCGCCAAGGCGGCACTCGAGACGTGCGTCCGGTATCTGGCGGTGGATCTCGGCCCGTCCAACGTCAGGGTCAACACCATCTCCGCCGGCCCGCTCCGCACCCTGTCGGCGAGCGCAGTCAAGGGCATCTCGCAGGCGCGGGACCTGATGGAGGCTAAGGCGCCGCTGCGCCGGAACATCACGCAGGACGAGGTGGGGAACGTCGCGGTCTTCCTCGCCAGCGACTGGTCGCGTGCGGTGACCGGCGGGACGATCTACGCCGACAACGGGCTGAACATCGTGGGGGTCACCGACTAGCCCGCGAGGGCCGGAGCTCGTAGACCGCCTTACCGGTCGGCTGATCCTCGCCGGCCCAGCGGAAGCCCTGGCGCTCCGCCCAGCTAGCGCCGGCGCCGATGGGCTCCGTCCGCATCCGCACCAGGGTCGCGTCGCGCTCGCTCAGCTCCTCGCGCAGGTGATCCCAGATCGCCGTGGCGATCCCCCGGCGCCGGTACGCCCGGTCCACCGCGAGGTGGAGGAAGTAGCCACGCGGGTCGAAGTGATCGGGCTCGTGATGGATCTCGCCATAGGCGATGGCGACGCCCTCCTCGTCCTGCGCCACGACGCGGGCCTTCTCGAACCGTGAGTGGTCCCACTGCTCGTCGTAGCGCCGGAGGTCGGCGGCAGCGACCTGCTCGCCCTCGGCCTCGCCCTTGATCTTCGCGATCCGGGGGTAGTCATGTGGATGGAACGGGCGGACCCGGATCTGCATATCCATCACCGGAGGGTCGCTCCCTCCGAGAAGCTGAAGCCGCGAAGCCAGGGGAGCTCTCTGCCGATGCTCGTTGGCGCCCCGTGGCCCGGGAACACGCGCGTCTCCGGTGGCAGAGCGGCCACCCGGCGGAGGCTCTCTTCCATCTGGACGGGGTCGCCGCCAGGCAGGTCGACCCTTCCGATGTTGCCCGCGAACAGGAGGTCGCCCGTGAAGAGCAGCCCCTCGGCGGGCAGGTGGAACGTAGTCGAGCCCTCGGTGTGACCGGGTGTGTGGAGGGCCTGCATGTCCACGTCCGCGAGGTAGCGGACCGGTCCCTCCTCGAGCAGGTCGTCGGCGGTGGCCGGTGGCACCTGCTCGATAAGGCTGCCGATCATGGCGCGCGTCTCGGGGCTCGTGCCGGGGCTCGTCGCGCTATCGAGCCGATAGGCATCGAGCCGGTGGATCGCGAGGCGCGCGCGGGTCGCTTCCTTCACCGCGGCGTTCCCGTAGATGTGGTCGTTGTGACCGTGCGTATTGAGGATCGCGAGAAGGCTCAGGTCCTCATCCCGCAGGGAGGCCATCACCTCCCGCTCGGCCATCGAAGGGTCGATCACGATCGCGTCGCGGCGATCATCGACGAGGATGTAGACCGAGTTGTCGAACGGCGGCACACGAAAAGGGATCACCCGCACGGCGCGCCGAGGGTACACGCCCTAGCATCGGATCGCCGTGCCCGATGTACGCCTCGCGGATCCGCCGCGCGCGACCGCGATCACGCATGGCCGGCCCGCGGTGCTCGGCACCAAGCACATGGTGAGCTCGAGCCACTACCTCGCGTCGCTCGCGGGTCTGCGCATGTTCCCGCGCGGCGGGAACGCGGTCGACGCGGGTGTCGCGGCCGGGATCGCGCTCAACGTGGTCGAGCCGCACCTCACGTCGTTCGGCGGCGTCGCTCCGATCATGGTCCAGGGGCCCGGCATGGCCGAGCCGGAGACGATCGACGGACTGGGCCGCTGGCCGAGGTCGCTCGATCTCGCCACCTACCGCTCCATCCACGGCGACGACATGCCGCTCGGAATGCCGCGGGTCGTCACGCCCGGCGCGCCCGACGCTTGGCTGACCGCGCTCGCGCGCTACGGCCGCCTCTCGCTTGCGGACGTGCTCGCGCCGGCCATCGAGCTGTGCGACGGCTTCCCGGTGTTCCCGCGCCTGGCGCAGGCGCTCGCGATGTGGGAGGAGCGCATCCGCCAGTGGCCGACGACCGCCGCGGTGTTCCTGCCCGGCGGGCGGCCGCCTAGCTCTGGCGAGGTCCTCGTCCAGCGCGAGCTGGGCGATCTCTTCCGGAGGCTGATAGCGGTGGAGCGCGCCCATGACACCCGTGGCCGTGCGGCCGCGATCATGGCGGCGCGCGACGCGCTCTACCTGGGTGAGATCGCCCGCGACATCGCGCACTTCTGCGAGGCCGAAGGCGGCGCGCTCACCCTCGAGGACCTGGCCAAGTACCGGGTGACGATCGGCCCCGGCGTGCACAGCACTTACCGCGGTATCGACGTGTACGCGTGCGGCCCGTGGTCGCAGGGCCCGCTCGTGCCGATGACGCTCAACCTGCTGGAACGGTCGGATGTGGCCTCGATGGGCCCGGTCTCAGCCGAGTTCCTGCATCGCTACACCGAGGCGATGAAGCTCGCCTGCGCCGACCGCGAGGGATTCTTCGGGGACCCCGACCTGGTCGACGTCCCGATACGCGGCCTTCTCGACAAGGACTACGCCGCCATGCGCGCCGCGATGATCGACGACGACCGCGCGTGGCCCGAGCTGCCTCCCCCCGGCGACCCGTGGAGCTTCGAGGGCCGCAGCGGTCCAGCCGGCTACCGGCCGGCAGCGCGCGATGGCGCGGGCTTCCCAGACACCTCTTACGCCTGCGCCATGGATGCCGAGGGGTGGGCCTTCTCCGCCACGCCGTCGGACCCGGCCGCGCACGCTCCGCTCGTGCCGGGCCTCGGGATCATCGTCTCCTCGCGCGGCGCGCAGCTCTGGACGACGCCCGGTCACCCGTCGGCGATCGCGCCGGGCAAGAGGCCGCGGCTGACCCCGAACCCGGCGATGCTCGTCAAGGACGGCCGGCCGTACATGCCGTTCGGCTGTCCGGGCGAGGACGCGCAGTGCCAGGCCATGGTCCAGGTCGTCTGCGGCATCGTGGACTTCGGGTTGGACACGCAGGCCGCGATCGAGATGCCGCGCGCGATCTCGCACAGCTTCCCGTGGTCCTTCCATCCACATCGCTACGCGCCCGGGGAGCTGCGCGTGGAGGGCCGCATTCCCGCGGAGGTCCGTGACCGGTTGCGCGAGCTCGGCCACCGCGTGGTGGACTGGCCCGACTGGACCGCCGGTGCGGCAGGCGTGTGCGCGGTCCGCCGGCTGGACGGCGGCACCCTCGAAGGAGGCGCCGATCCGCGCCGCGAGAGCTATGCGGTGGGCTGGTGATGGACAAGAACGAAGCGCGCTGGCGCGAGGAGTTCCCGGTCACGAAGGACCTCCTCTACCTGAACAGCTGCTCGCTCGCGCCGCTGCCCGAGCGCGGCCGCCGCGCGCTCGAGGAATACGCGCGGACCTGGAGCACGCTCGGCGGCATGGCCTGGTACGAGCACTGGGTACAGGAGATCGAGGCGCTGCGTGGGGATGTCGCGAGGATCCTCGGAGCGCACACCGACGAGATCGCGCTCGAGCCCAGCGTCTCCGCGGGGCTCGTGTCGGTCGCCTCGTCCTTCTCGTACGAGCGACGGCCGAAGGTCGTGGTCGCCGACATCGACTTCCCCACGGACGGGCACACCTGGCTGGCGCTCCGCGAGCGCGGCGTCGAGGTCGAGTTCGTCCGCAGCCCCGACCGCGTGACCGTTCCCCTGGAGCTCTTCGAGCGCGCGGTCGACGATCGCACCGCGCTCGTCTGCACCGGGCACGTCTACTACACGAGCGGCTGGATCCAGGACGTGAAGGCCCTTGCCGACATCTGCCACCGCCGCGGTGCGGCGCTGGTGGTGGACGCGTACCAGTCGATCGGGGCGATCCCGTTCGACATCCACGACAGCGGGGTCGACTTCCTCGCCGGCGGGATGCTGAAGTGGCTCATGGGCGGCCCCGGCATGGCCTTCCTGTACGCGCGGCGCGACCGCATCGCCGATCACCGGCCGACCGCGATCGGCTGGTGGGCGATGGAGGATGTCTTCGCGTTCGACGTGGAGCACGTGGATCTCGCTCGAAGCGCCCGCCGCTTCGAGTACGGGACGCCGGCGGTCGCCGCGGCGTACGCCTCGCGCGCGGGCATCGCGCTGCTCGACGAGGTCGGCATCCCTACGGTGCGCTCGCGGCACCAGGAGCTGTCCCAGCGGCTGCTCGAGGGGGCGCTCGCTCAAGGGTGGCGCGCACGCTGTCCGGTCGACGCGGCGACCCGGACCTCGATCGTCACACTGGAGCACGCCGACCCGCGTGCGGCGGTCCAGAGCCTCCGGGTCCAGGGCCTCATCTGCGACGCCCGGCCCGGGCTCATCCGGCTGTCCCCGCACTACTTCAACACAGCCGAGGAGATCGACCGAGCCATCGGGCTGCTGGCCCCACTCCGGGAGAAGGTGCCGGCCTAGCGACCGGCTGCGACGAGGCCGCCACGCGAACCTCGTGACTACGCTGAGTCCGCGCCTCAGCATGGCCTGGATGCGTGCCCTCTTGCTCTCGGCCGCGCTTCTCGCGTCGGCCTGCGCCTCACCTGCCGATGTACCGCTCGTGTTGGCCACGCCCAGCCCGACGCCGATGCCGTCGCCGAGCCCGGCACCGACGGCCACGCCGACGGTCGCGCCGCCGACCCCCAGTCCCACGGATGCGGGGCTCGGCGGCGCGGTCTTGGCGCTCGACGCGTCCGTGGGTGCGCGCATCAAGGCGCTGACCCTGGCCTCCGGCGGCGATGCCGCGGTGGTGGTCGCGGACGGCCCTGCCGGGACGATCGTCCTGGAGATGACCGCGGACGAGGTGGTGCTGTCGGCGTCGCTCTACAAGCTGGCCGTACTGCTCGAGGCGGAGACGCGCATCGACAGGGCGACGCTCAAGCTGACCGACAGGATCACGGTGACGCTCGCGGATCAGCGCGACGGCGGCAGCTTCACGCGCGCCGGCAGCGTGATCACCATCGACGACGCGCTCGAGCGGATGATCACCCTCTCCGACAACGCGAGCGCCCTCGCGCTCGTCCGCACGTTCGGCGTCGACGCGATCCACGCCACGCTCGCGCGAGAGGGCTTGCCGGGACAGCGCTTCACCCCGCGTGGCTCGGTCACGACCGCCAGGACGATCGCCACGTTCTTCGGCGAGCTGTCCCGCGGTGGGCTCGTATCGGCCGCGGCCAGCGTACGGATGCTGGCGCGACTGTCACGCCAGAAGGTCAACGATCGGATCCCGGCCGCGCTGCCCGCCGGGGTGGTCCTCGGCCACAAGACGGGGAACCTGAGCTTCGTCACGCACGACGCGGGGCTCATCAGCGGTCCCGGCGGCTTTCCGGTCGTTCTAGTCGTTCTCACCTGGGACTCGACGGAAGCGGCAGGGAGCCAGCTGATACGCGACGTGACCGCCCTCGTCTACGCCGGCCTTACGAGGCGCTAGCCCGCGCGGCTCCGCAGCCCTCGCACCACTTCGATGAGATCGCCGCCTGGGTCCACGAGATCGCCGCGGCCCGCGGCGATGCGCTCGCCCTCGATGACGTGCAGGCGCAGGCGGTCGGCCGGCAGCAGCGGGTCCGCGAGGTTGGCCGGATCGTTGTCCACCCCCGCGCTCTCGCGGATGCGGCGCCGGATCTCCGCCCACCGCACGATCACGTCGCGGTCGGTCTCGGCGAGACGTGCGTAGGCGGCCGGGTCCTGCAGCGCCTCGCGGTAGGGGAGCAGCGTGCGCCGCTCCGTGCCCCTGGGATGCTCCGTCGCTATCGCTAGGTCGCGCTCCGCGATCACGCGTCCGATGCTAGCCACCTATCGTCATTGTGATGGCACCGGACGCGCGCATGGAGGACTCGCGCTCGGAGCGCGATGTGCTCGTGCTCTCGAAGACCGTCGGTTCCAACGAGTTCCCCGTGGAGCGGCCGGCCGTGATCGGCGTGGACCGCGAGACCGGCGACCTGGTGCGCCTCGCGCCGTTCCCCTGGAAGGGGGCCGACACCGATCCGCCGATCCAGCGCTGGGCCTGGATCAACGTCCGCACGCTGCCAGCCCCGCGCGATCCTCGGAGCGGCACGCTCGAGGTGGGCGGGGACGTAGCCGCGACCGGCTATATCGACGCCAAGGACGCGTGGCGGCTGCGCTGGCCATTCGTGCGGCCGCACGTCGTTCCATCGGTGGAGGCGCTCCTGGACGAGGCCCGCTCGTCGGGACGGACGCTCGGCTTTGTGCGGCCCGCGCCTGACGCGGACGTGATGCAGCTACCACTGCGGCTGCGCTTCCGCTGCGACGACGCTTCCTGCACGACGCATCACGACCTGCCCGTGCTGGACTGGGAGCTACACGAAATGGCGAGAGCCACACGCGAGCGCGCGGGTCCGCAGTGGGCGACCCGGTTCCGCGAGACGTGGGGCGCACCGCTCTTCGAGCGCTTCGACGTGCACGTGCTCGTGTCGACCTACGCGCAGGCGGTCGGTCGCGTTCACGTCGCGGGCCTGTTCTATCCGCCGCGCGCAGCGGAGGACGTGCACGCACACGCGCATCACATGGAGCACCGGCAGCACGGCGCCGAGGGGAGCTAGACCTTTCCGACGAGCTCCCTGGGCGCGTCCGGTCTCTCTATCCCGAGCTCGAAGGGCTTCCCGTGGTAGCCGTGCGGGAAGAGCCGGAGCAAGAGATACGTGCCGGTGTTGGGATCCTCGGCCCGCTCCATGACGACGGAGGGTCCCCACGGGGAGTCGAAGCGACCTCCGACCGCGGGCATCGCCTTCGCCGCGTCGAATCCCTGCTTGTCCCACTGCAGGACGGCGAAGCCGCGGACGACGCGCTCCTCCTCGCCACCCTCATCGGGGCGCCACGTGTGCGGACCCGGGTGCGTCCGCTGGCACACGGCCGGTGACGCGGAGTGCAGCGTGACCCACTTGTGGACGTCGGCGTCCTTGGACTGCGCGCCCATCGGGTAGGCCTCGCGGTGGAGCTTCGCGCCCGAGGCGCAGAGGTAGTAATAGAGCACCCCGCGATGATATGGAGTGACATGCAGGCTCGCACCATCACCGTCGACGGTCTTCGCGTGCGGCTCCTCGAGACCGCGCCCTCCGAGGAGCGTGACGATCCCGTGGTGCTTGTCCACGGACTCGGCGGCTGGGCCGAGAACTGGGCGCCGGTCATGCCGGCCATCGCGGCGAGCGGCAGGCGCGCGATCGCGTTCGACCTTCCCGGATTCGGCGAGAGCGAGCGCCCCGGGCGCCCCCGGTACTTCGACGTCGAGGACCCCTTCTACGGTCGCTTCTTCGTTTCGCTGCTCGACGCGCTGGGGATCCGCAGCGCCCACCTGGCGGGGCAGTCCTTCGGCGGAGCGGTGGCCTTCATGTCGGCGATCTGGTCGCCCGAGCGCGTACGCAGTCTCACGCTGGTCGCGCCGGGCGGGATCGGCCGCGCGCTTCCACCGGGCTTCCGTTTCCTGGTCCTGCCCCTAATGGACCAGATCGCGCGCTGGCGACGGTCGCCCGCGCTCACACGGGCGATCCTCTACAGCTGCTTCAACGATCCGGCGCGCTGTCCAGATGACGTCGTGGCGGAGGCGATCCGGTACGACCAGGCGTCAGCGAGCGAGCTCATCCGAGTCCTGCGCGCCGGTGTCAGCTTCCGGACCGGCATCCGCGAGAGCGTGCGGAGAGCATGGCTCGACCGGAGCCATCGCTACACAGGCCCGCTGCTCGTCGTCTGGGGTCGAGAGGATCGCCTGCTGCCGGTCAGCCTGGCCGAGGAGCTGCGCGGCGTGGCGCCGCGCGCCGAGGTGAAGATCATCCCTGACTGCGGGCATCTCGTGATGATCGAGCGGCCGGACGAGCTCAGTGAAACCTTCATTCCGTTCCTCGATCGCGCCGCCGCTCCGGTAATGCGAAACTGAGGCACAGATGAAGACGCGCACCCGGCCTGGCATCAAGACCCCGCGGGCCGGGATCACGCTCACCGCCGACGAGGTGATCGCCGACTACCGCACCGCCGTCAGGAGCCGTGCCGCGAGCGTCATCGGCCGGCGCGAGGTCCTCACCGGCAAAGCCCCCTTCGGGATCTTCGGCGATGGCAAGGAGGTCGCGAACCTGGCGCTGGCGCGTCACTTCCGCGACGGGGACTGGCGCTCCGGCTACTACCGCGATCAGACGTTCTCCCTGGCCACCGGGACGGCCACTCTCGCGCAGTACTTCGCGCAGCTCTACACGGACACCGACGTCGAGCGCGATCCCTTCTCCGCCGGCCGTCAGATGGTCAGCCACTTCGGGACGCGCAGCCTCGACGCGGACGGGCGATGGCTGCCGATCGCGAGGATGAAGAACTCGGCGTCCGACCTTTCGCCCGTCGCCGCGCAGATGAGCCGCGCGCTGGGGCTCGCGTACGCGTCGAAGCTCTACCGGGGTCACGCCAACTTCCGTAAGGCCGGGACACCGACGTTCACGGAGAACGGCAACGAGGTCTGCTTCGCGACGATCGGGAACGCCGGCTGTGCCGAGGGCATCTTCTGGGAGGTCCTGAACGCCGCGGGTGTGCTCCAGGTGCCACTGGCCATCTCGGTGTGGGACGACGGGTACGGGATCTCCGTCCCGAACGACCTCCAGGTCACGAAGGGCTCGATCTCCGCCATCACGCGCGGCTTCGCGCCGGACGGAGCAGTGCCCGGCGTGGACATCCACGTGGTCAAGGGATGGGACTACGTCGGCCTGCTGGATACGTACGCGGCCGCGATCGAGAAGGTCCGGACCAAGCACACGCCTGCCCTCATCCACGTGGTCGAGATGACGCAGCCTCAGGGTCACTCCACCAGCGGCAGCCACGAGCGCTACAAGACCAAGGAGCGCCTGCTCTTCGAGACGGAGATGGACCCCATAGCGCGCATGCGCGAGTGGATGGTCGGCGAGGAGATCGCCTCGGCCTCCGAGCTCGATGCGTACGAGGTGCAGGACCGCAAGGAGGTGGAGCGCACCCGCGAGGCGGCCTGGGACGCGTTCGCCGAGCCGATCCTCGCCGAGCGGCGGCGCTCGGTCGCGCTGCTCGAGCGCGCGGCGTCCGAGTCCGGCGACGAGAGCCTCGGCGAGCTGGCTCACGGTCTGGATCGCGAGGCGGAGCCGGGGCGGCGCTTCGTGCGGATAGCGCTCACGGAGGCGCTGGCCCGCATGCGCGACCGCGACGTGCCGTCACGCTCGGAGCTGCGCGAGCTCCTGCGCGAGGACAAGCGCCAGAACGCGATGCGCTTCGGATCTCACCTGTACAGCGAGTCGGCAGCGTCGCCGCTGCGCGTCGAGCCGATCGCGCCGTCCTACGCGAACGGCGCCGAGGTCGTGGACGCCCGCATGGTGCTGCTGCGCTGCTTCGACGAGCTCTTCGCGCGCGATCCGCGCGTGTTCGTGATCGGCGAGGACGTTGGCAAGCTCGGCGACGTGAACCTGGTGTTCGAGGGTCTGCAGGCCAAGCACGGAGCTCATCGCTTCACCGACACGGGGATCCGCGAGGCCACGATCCTCGGGCAGGGGATCGGTGCCGCGATGCGTGGCCTACGGCCCATCGTCGATATCCAGTACCTCGACTACCTGCTCTACGCGCTGCAGCTCGCCTCAGACGATCTCGCCACGCTGCGCTACCGCACCGCGGGTGGACAGATGGCTCCGGTGGTGATCCGGACCAAGGGACATCGGCTGCAGGGGATCTGGCATACGGGCTCGCCGATGGGACTGCTTCTCGGCGCGCTGCGGGGCATCCGGATCGCCGTGCCGCGGAACATGACGCAGGCGGCCGGCATGTACAACACGGTCTTCGCCGGCGACGACCCCGCGCTGATCATCGAGGTCCTCTCCGGCTATCGCCTCAAGGAGCGTCTCCCGTCGAACGTCGGCGAGATGCGCGTGCCGCTCGGCGTCCCGGAGGTCATGCGTCCGGGGCGCGACGTCACCGTCGTCACGTACGGCGCGCTCTGCCGTATCGCGCTCGAGGCGTGCGTCGAGCTGGAGCGCCTCGGGGTCGACGTCGAGCTGGTCGACGTGCAGACGCTGGATCCGTTCGACCTGACCGGGACCATCGGCGACTCGGTGCGGAGGACCGGCGCGCTCCTCGTCGTCGACGAGGACGTGCCCGGCGGCGCGAGCGCCTTCATCCTGCGGCACGCGCTCGAGGTCCAGGCTGCCCAGGACGCGCTCGAGGTGCCCGCCCGCACCCTCACGGCCGTCGCGAACCGCACCCCCGTGGGGCAGGACGGCGATCACTACACGAAGCCGAGCCGCGAGGACGTCATCGAGGCCGTGTACGCCGTCGCGCGCGAGCGCGACCCCGGCCGGTTCCCGGAGATCTGGTGACCGAGAAGTCGAACGTCCAGGCGGTGCATGACACGCTCCTCGAGGAGTTCCGCCGGGACGAGCGCGTGATGATCCTGGGCGAGGACGTCGGGAAGCGCGGCGGCGTGTTCCGGGTCACGGATGGGTTCATCGAGGAGTTCGGGCCGGCACGCGTGTTCGACGCGCCCCTCGCGGAGTCGGCGATCGTCGGCGTCGCCATCGGGCTCGCGCTCGCCGGGTTCCGGCCGATCGCGGAGATGCAGTTCGCCGACTTCAGCACTCCCGCTTTCGATCAGATCGTCCAGGAGGCCGCGCGCATCCGCTACCGCTCGAACGGCCAGTGGGGGGTGCCGCTGGTGATCCGGATGCCCTGGGGCGGCGGTGTCCGCGGCGCGCTGTACCACTCCCAGTCGCTGGAAGCGTTCTACGCGCACGTTCCCGGCCTGAAGGTCGTCGCGCCGAGCACGCCGCGCGACATCACCGGGATGCTGCGCTCGGCGATCCGGGACGAGGACCCCGTCGTGTTCCTGGAGCACAAGGCGACGTACCGGGCGGTTCGCGGGGAGGTCGAGGACGGCGACTGGACGATCCCTCTCGGACCCGCCGACGTGAAGCGCCAGGGGACCGACATCACGGTGTATGCCTACGGGCTGATGCTGCACAACTCACTGAAGGCGGCGGAAACGCTCGCGGGCGAGGGGATCTCGGCGACGGTCGTGGACGTCCGCAGCCTGCGCCCGCTGGACGCCGACACGATCCTGCGCGAGGCCCGCAAGACCGGGAAATGCCTGATCGTTTACGAGGACAACCGTCTGTTCGGCGCGGGCGCGGAGATCGCGGCGCTCATCGCCGAGGAGGCGTTCGACGCCCTCGATGCGCCGGTCATGCGGCTCGGCGGCCCCGAGGCCCCCGCGATGCCGTTCAATAAGCCACAGGAAGACTGGTTCCTGCCCGACCCCGAGCGGATCGCCGCGAAGATGCGCACGCTGGCCGCGTACTAAGGAGGCTGGGATGGCAACGTTCGAGCTCAAGATGCCGAAGCTCGGTGAGTCCGTCACCGAGGGGACGATCGGTAAGTGGCTCAAGCAGGCCGGCGAGAAGGTCGAGAAGTACGACCTGCTGGTCGAGGTCCAGACCGACAAGGTGAACACGGAGATCCCGTCGGAGGTCTCGGGGATCCTCAAGGAGGTCAAGGTCAAGGAGGGCGAGACCGTCCCGGTCGGCGCGCTCCTAGCGGTGTTCGAGACCGCGGACGGCGAGGCACCGGCAGCGAGCCAGGCCGCCCCCGCAGCCCCGAAGACGGAGCAGCCCGCGCGCGCGGCGGCTCCGACTCCGGCTCCAGCGCCACCTC
>CAZTAI010000008.1:0-2752 GCA_964611555.1 uncultured Chloroflexota bacterium
GCCGGCATGCGCGTCCCGCTGCTCCAGCCCATCGTCCAGGACAAGGACCAGACCGAGCTGGCCATACGCGCGGCGGTCGAATACGGCCGCGCCGCTCAGGTCGGGGAGGTCTCGCGTGTGGCGTTGGAGCGGCAGCGGATGGACATCGCCTCACGCCTGGTGCGGCGGTTCGGCGCTTACACCGAGATCGCGCGGCCGTTCTCGTTCACCGCGTCGGCCACGCCCGTCGCTGCAGGCGGCGCACTGGCCGCACTGCACGGGCTGTTCGACTGGCCGCTCTTCCTCGCGGCGCTGATCGGCGCGGTGGCCCTGCACATCGGGACCAACGTGACCAACGAGATCTTCGACGTGCGCAAGGGCGTGGATCAGATCACCTCGCCGCGCATGAGCCAGGCGCTGCTCAAGGGCCGGCTCACCGAGCACGACGCGTTCGCGCTCGTGCTGGCCGCGTTCGCCGTGGCGACCGTGGTGGGGATCGGGCTGGTGCTCGAGCGGGGCGCGCCCATCCTGGTGCTTGGGCTTCTGGGCCTGATCGGCGGCTATTTCTACACGGCGCCGCCGTTCGAGTACAAGTTCCACGCGCTCGGTCTGCCGCTCGTCTTCGCCTTGATGGGGCCGCTCATGGTGGCGGGCTCGTACTACGCGATCACCGGGACGCTCGCGCCCGAAGTGTTCTGGGTCAGCCTGCCGGTCGGCCTGCTGGTGACCGCGATCCTCCACGGGAACGAGTGGCGGGACATCACCGAGGACGTTCGCGTGACCGGGCAGGCGACCTTCGCCGCTCGTTTCGGCCGGCGCGCGTCGTACTGGACGTACGTCGCGCTGGTGGTCGGCGCATACATGGCGCTGGCGACCCCTGTCGTGCTCGGCGTTCTGCCGGCGTACACGATGCTCGCGGTCTTCTCGCTACCGCTGCTGGTCCGCGTGATCCGCGCGAGCGAGCTCGGGGTGCAGGGGCAGCAGCGGGCCATCGCGATGATCGACTTGCAGACGGCGCAGCTGCACGCCGCCTTCGGCGCGCTCCTGGTGCTCGGGCTCGTCCTCGCGGCGCTGGCGCGAACGGGCTAGCGGTACTCCCAGGTCACGGCTGCGCCGTGACCTCGAGCTCGACCGAGAGGCGGATCTCATCGACGATGGAGAGGACCGAGAGCACGCGCGGGATCTCGAGGCCGAAGTCTCCGAACTTCCACGGCGGCGCGTTCGTCGCGGTCACGGTGATCCGGTCGCCGACCTTCTCGCCGGTCACCTCCCAGCCGACCTCCTTCGTGACGCCGCTGATCGTCATGTGGCCGACGAGCTTGAATGAGAACGGTCCGTCCGCGAGAGGCAGGCTCAGACCCTTGGTCCTCGTGGGAACGAAGGTCGCGGTCGGGAAGCGCGAGGTCTGGAGCGTCGTGCGCTTGACGTAGCCGTCGCGCAGACCGCTGTCGCTCTCGAGCCCGTTGAGATCGACCTCGACGCGCGAGTCGTCGGAGAACGTGCCGTCGTCGTTCAGCGTGAACGCCCCGGTGATCCCGCTCGTCGTAAGGACCGCGTCATTGGGCGCGGGGCGATCGGCGAGCTGCTCGCGCACCGCGACCGTGACCTCGCCCGACCTCACTTCGAAGGTCACGCCATCGGCGGTCGATGACGGTGACGGCGCGGTCGTTGCCGGCGCGGTCGTCGCGGAAGGCGTCGCCGTCGCCGTGGCTGCGGCGGTACTGGGCTCGATAGGTGCCCCGCCGCACGCCACGGCGACGATCGCGCCAAGGAGGAGGAGGGGTAGAGACAGGACTCTCACGTGTGCCCATTCAAGGCCGCACACCTAAGACCTCTGTGAGATCAGCAACATTCGCGGCACCTCGCTCGGTAATGCAGGTGGAAGCTTGATCGGCACAGGCCGAGAAAGGTATGCAAATGCGAAAGCGTCAGGTCATGGTCATCGCGGCGACCAGCACCCTCGGCGTCGCTCTCCTGGGGGGCGCCGCGCTCGCAACGATCACGAGTCCCACGGGTGCGGCCAACGCGTATGCCGCGCTCCCTGCGCCGCTGCAGGTCGCTGCCAGCCATCTTGGCTTCGGCGGCGGGATCCTCGATGCGGCGCTCGAGTACATCGGCATCACGCGCGAGCAGTACCAGACGGAGGCCGAGGCAGGGAAGACCCTGACCGAGATCGCCGTCGAGCACGGCAAGACCCGCGAGGGCCTGGTCGCGGCGATGGTCGCCGCGGGTCAGACCGAGCTCGTGGAGCGCGTCGAGCGCGTGGTCGACGAGGACCCGCCTCTGCGCGACGGCTTCAAGCACAAGGCGTTCTTCGGTGACCTCACCGCGGCCGCCGTCACGTACATCGGCCTCACGCGCGAAGAGGTCATGACCCAGCTCCAGGGCGGCAGCTCGCTCGCGGAGATCGCGGTCGCGAACGGCCAGACCCGCGAAGGACTCGTCGCGGCGATGGTGGCCGAGGGCAACGCCGACATCGACGAGGCCGAGGCCAACGGGCGCATCACCGCCGAGCAGGCGGCCACAGCACGCGAGGCATTTCTGGAGAAGGTCGAGCGGATCGTCGATGCCGACAAGCCGTTCGGACCGCCCTTCGGTCGCGGTCGCGGCCACGGGCCCGGCGGTCGCTCGGGCTAGTACTCGCCTTCCCTTCACCCTCCGGAGCGCCCGGGCCACTGACGGCCCGGGCGCTTCCATGCGCGATCCTTACTCGCTCCTCATGCGCCGGTCCTAGGCTTTCGCTGATGCGGATCCTGCTCGTCGAGGACGATCC
>CAZTAI010000008.1:2852-21295 GCA_964611555.1 uncultured Chloroflexota bacterium
TACCTGGCCAAGCCCTTCGCGCTCGATGAGCTGCTCGCGCGCATGCGCGCGCTGATGCGTCGCTCGTCGATCCGCGAGGCGGAGCAGGGCGACCGGCTCGTCGCGGGCGACATCGTCATCGACCCGCGCACGATGGAGGTCTACCGGGGCGACCGGAAGATCGAGCTAACGCGCACCGAGTACCAGCTGCTCGAGCTCTTCGTGCGCAACCCGCGCGCCGTCCTGACCCGGACCGCGATCTTCGAGCACGTCTGGGGCTACGACTTCGGACCGGAGTCGAACTCGCTCGACGTGTACATCGGATACCTGCGCCGCAAGCTCGAGGCGGGCGGCGAGGCCCGGGTGATCCACACCGTGCGCGGCGTGGGCTACGCCCTGCGGCCGGCGTGAGCCTCGGTCTCCGCCTCGCGATCACCGCGGCCGGCGCCGTCGCGATCGCCATCCTCGTCGCGTCGGGCGTCATGTACTTCGGCGTGCAGCGAACCCTCATTCAGGAGACCGATCAACTCCTATCGGAGCGTGCGGCGCAGATCCGACCGGTGGGCCGCGGCCAGGTCGCGCAGCCTCTGCCACTTCGTGGTGACGTGCCGGGGGCCAGGTTCGACGTCATCACCCAGTTCGTCCGAGCGGACGGCCGCGTGAGCCGCGGCGTCATGCAGGAGGACGTCGTGATACCGACCGGCGACCGCGCTCTTGCGGTGGCCGGAGGACGCGCGCCGCAGTTCTTCGCGAACATGAGCATCGACGGCGTGCCCTACCGCGTCCTGACGATGCCTCTCTTCGAGGACTGGGCGCTCCAGATCGCGCGGCCGCTCACCGAGACGAACGCCGTGCTGCGCCAGCTATCGCTGGTCTTGTTCGCCGTGCTGATCGTGGGCAGCGTCCTTGCCGCGGCGGTGGGCGGTCTGGTCGCGCGAGCGGGCCTGATGCCGCTCGACCGGCTCACGCGGACCCTCGAAGAGCTCACCCGCACGCGCGACCTGACGCGGCGCGTCGAGGCCGGCGGCGGCGACGAGCTCGGCCGTCTCGCGGGCTCCTTCAACAGCTTGCTGGCGGCACTCGATACGTCGCTGCGCTCGCAGCGGCAGCTCGTGGCCGACGCGTCGCACGAGCTGCGCACGCCGATCACGAGCGTGCGCACCAACCTGGAGCTGCTGCAGCGCGGCATGCTCGAGCCCGGCGAGCGGGACCGGGTGCTCGTGGACGTGGTGACGGAGCTCGGACGCCTCAGCCACCTCGTCGCGGAGCTGATCGACCTAGCTCGCGAGGAGGAGGGCGCGCCCACGCCGGCCGTGGACGTGCGGCTCGACGAGATCGCGCAGGCTGCGGTCGCGGTCGCTGCGCAGGAGTGGCCGAACGTCGAATTCACCTTCGTAGCCGAGGCCTCCTTCGTGAAGGGAGACCCGGACCGGATCGAGCGCGCCATCCGCAATCTGCTCGACAACGCCGCGAAGTGGAGTCCGCCGGGCGGTGTCATCGAGGTCGTGGCGCAGGCCGGTGAAGTGGCGGTGCGCGATCACGGACCCGGGGTCTCCGAGGCCGACGCGCCGCATGTGTTCGACCGCTTCTGGCGCGCGCCCAACGCGCGGCGCATGCCGGGATCGGGTCTCGGGCTCTCGATCGTGCGCGAGGTCGCGCGCTCGCACGGCGGGACCGTCGGCGTCGAGCGCGCACCCGGCGGCGGTGCGCTATTCCGCATTCGCTTCCCGGCCACGGCTGGAAGCGCGGCTTCCTAGCTCACGATCTGTATCGATCGGGCAAACGCGTAGCGCCCTAGCATCGAGCGCATCCGACCGCCAAAGCGCTCCACTCTCGGCACGCTCGCGGCGCTCGCGCTCGCCTACGGCCATTTCGCGCGTACGTTCCGCGGCCCGCGCGAGCGCTTCTGGGAGCACATGACCGAGACCGGTCTCACTTTGGGCGCGCTAGCGCTGGCGGGCGACGAGCGCGCGCGGCCACGGTGGCGCGACCTGCCGCTGGGGATGGGTATCGCCGCGGGTCTCTTCGCGATCTTCCAGGTCGGCGATCGCTTCGCGCGCGCGACGATGCCGCGCGGCGACGCGGAGATCGCCGAGATCTATGCCCTGCGCGAGATCGCGCCCAAAGAGGAGATCGCGCTGCGGCTCGCGACCGTCATCGGTCCGGCGGAGGAGCTCTTCTGGCGCGGCTGGCTCCAGCGCAGGCTCGCCGGCACGGCCGGGATCCTCGGCGGGTGGCTCGGGGCAGCAGCCGCCTACGGCGGCGCGCATCTGGTGACCGGCAACAGGACCCTCATCGGTGCCGCGAGCGTCGCAGGCCTCTACTGGGGCGCGCTCTCAGCGGTACGCGTGCCGATGGCCGCGCTGATCGTGAGTCACTCTCTATGGGACATCTGGATCTTCCTTGTGTCGCCGACGGAGCGGGAGCTTGTGGAAAGCGAGCCCGGGTTCGCCCACGAGGGCCGCGAGACACCGGCGAGTTGAGCCTCGTGTTCGCGTGCATCGCGCCGCACGGCGGGCTCGCCATCGAGGAGCTCTGCAAGCCCGAGGACCGCGACGTCGCCGCTGTGACCCGCCGCGGGATGGAGGAGCTCGGACGCCGCTTCGACGCGGCGAAGCCGGACGTGACCGTCGTGCTCACGCCTCACAACGTCCACGTCGAGGGTGCGATGGCGGTGATCACGGCGGGCTCGCTGTTCGGTGAGCTCAAGGAGGGCGGCGCGGGCCGCGGCGCGTTCGATCCGAACGCGGGGACCCGGAGCGTCAGCCTTCGCGCGAGCACGGACCGCGAGCTGGCACAGACGTGCATCGAGGCGTTGCGCTCGGGCGGCATAGGGGCGGTCGGCGTGCACTACGGCGCCAATGACTCCGCGGCCGCGGTCATGCCGATGGACTGGGCCGTGCTCGTGCCGCTCTGGTTCATGGGCGGGCGCGACGACCCGCCCAAGCCCGTCGTTGTCATCGCTCCGGCGCGTGACATGAGCTTCGAGGCACACGTCCGCGCCGGGAAGGCGTTGCGAAAGGCCGTCGACGCGTCGGGGAAGCGCGTGGCGCTGATCGCGAGCTGCGACCACGGGCACGCTCACGCGAAGGCCGGGCCGTACGGGTTCCACCCAGCAGCGCGGCAGTTCGACGAGAAGGTCCAGGAGATCGTGCGCGCCGACGACCTCGCGCGCCTCCTCGAGCTCGACCCCGCGCTCGTCCGCGACGGCAAACCCGACAGCTACTGGCAGATGCTCATGCTCCACGGTGCGCTCGAGGGCACCGGTTGGCGCGGCGAGTTCCTCTCGTACGAGGCGCCGACCTACTTCGGCATGCTCTGCGCCGCGTACGCGAGGAGCGGCTAGCTCACCGGAACACGGATGTCCGCCACTCGGAGTGGCGGCGGTCCTCGCCGCGGGCGATCGCGAAGTACGTGTCCCCGAGCCGCCGCGCGATCGGTCCGATCACGCCGTCGCCGACCGGCCGCCCGTCGATTCGCACGCACGGCGCGACCTGCGCACCGGTGCCGGTGAAGAAGACCTCCTCGGCCATGTACAGCTCCGTCCGGTCGATGTCGCGCTCGACGATCTCGAGGCCCAGCTCCTCCCGCCCCAGCGTCATCACGGTCTCGCGGGTGATGCCCTCGAGGATGTCCGCGGTGACGGGAGGGGTCACCAGCTTCCCGTCGCGGACCATGAACAGATTCGAGCCCCCGCCCTCCGACACGTGCCCGCTGTTGGTCAGGAAGATCGCCTCGTCAGCGCCGTGATCGTTCGCTTCGTCCACGGCGAGCGCCGTGTTGATGTACGAGCCCGAGAGCTTTCCGCGGGCCGGGACCGCCGCATCGGGCGTGCGCATCCAGCTCGAGGTCACGGCGGTCGCGCCGTCGGTGGGCAGGTATGCCCCGAGCGGGAAGGCATAGAGGGCGAACCCCTCGCGGAGGTTCTGCAGTGAGACCTTCACCGATCGCGCCGCCTTGTACGCGAACGGGCGGACGTATACGTCGGTCCGCTGCTGGTTCCGCCGCAGAAGCTCGACCACCAGGTCCGAGAGTGCATCCGCGTTGCCGGGCAGCGTGATGCGAAGGATCCGGCACGAGCGCGTCATGCGCTCGAAGTGCTCGCGCAGCCTGAAGACGTAGAGCTCCTCGTCCGCGGCGTTCCAGTACGCGCGGATCCCTTCGAAGACCCCGGTCCCGTACTGGAGCGCGTGGGTGGCCACGCTCACCTTCGCGTCCGCGAAAGGCACGAACGCGCCGTCGAGATACGCCCAGCCGTCCTCCGCGATCTCGCGGCCCAGGGCCGGCATGTCCTTCAGCTTCTCGTGGACGCTCGTCATGTGTCCCTCCTCGCCAACTAAAAAGACCCCCCACCTGAAGTGGGAGGCCTCTGCGCTGGTGCTGTCTCGAAAGTGCGCTAGTCCGCGCCTCCCACGTCGATGCGGCTCCCTACTACGGGGAGCGAGACGATCGAAATGAGCACGAAGCGCGTCATGGGACGCGCAACGTATCACGATCGGGCGGCCCAAAGGGCTCCGACCTACGATCGACTCCGTGAAGCTGACGCGGCGCCAGCTCCTCGGGACGATCCTCGTGATGACCGGGACCGCGCTCGCGGCGGTCGACGTGAGCGTCGTCGGCACCGCGATGCCGACGATCATCGGCGAGCTCGGCGGCCTCGACCGCTACGGCTGGGTGTTCTCGGCGTACCTGCTGACGTCCACCGCGACGACGCCCGTGTTCGGCCGCCTGGCCGACATGTTCGGCCGCAAGCCCCTCTACTTCGGCGCGCTCGTCAGCTTCGTGCTCTTCTCGATGCTGGCGGGGACGAGCCGCTCCATGGACGAGCTCATCTTCTACCGCGCGCTCCAGGGCATCGGCGCGGGCGCGCTCCTGCCGACCGGATTCACCATGATCGCCGACCTCTTCGACCGCGTGACGAGAGCCAAGATGGCGGGACTCTTCGGGACCGTGTGGATCGGGTCGGCCATCGTCGGTCCGGCGATCGGCGGCGGCATCACGCAGGCGCTCTCCTGGCGCTGGACCTTCTACGTGAACCTGCCCATCGGCCTCATCGCGCTCGCGATCCTGGTCTTCGCGTTCCGTGACTCGGGCCAGCACCACCGCCAGAAGATCGACTGGCTCGGGTCCGCGGTCTTCACCGTCGCGGCCTCGGCGCTGATGCTGGGCCTCAACGGGCTCTATCCGCTGGTAACGGTCCCGGTGGCGATCGCCCTCGGGTACCTCTTCGTGCGCATCGAGCGCGCGACGGACGCGCCGATGATCGACCTCGGCCTGCTGAAGGACCCGCTGATCGGCGCGGCGCTGGCGCTCGCGCTTGCGGGCGGCGCGGTCCAGTTCGGAGTGATCTCGTACGTCCCGCCGTTCGTTCAGGGAGTGCTCGGCGGCCAGCCCGCGGAGGCCGGCTTCGCGCTCGCCGGCATGAGCATCGGCTGGTCGATCGGAGCGGCGATCGTGGGCTGGGTGTTGCTGAGGCTCGGGGTGCGCTTGATCGTGACGGTCGGCTCGCTGACGCTGGTCGGCGGCATCCTGTGGCTCGCGCTCCTCGGCGCCGACGCGGTGCTCGTGTCGGTCCTAGCGGCGGGGACGCTGGTCGGCCTCGGCATGGGTTGGACCTCGATGCCGGTAATGGTGACGGTCCAGACCTCGGTCGGCTACGCGAAGCGCGGCGCGATGACCAGCCTGATGCAGTTCGCGCGGACGCTCGGCGGTGCCGCGGGCGTAGCCGCCCTCGGGTCGCTACTCAACGCGCGGCTCGGCCCCTTCGCGCAGGACGCCTCGGTCCTGCTCGATCCGCGACCGGGCGCCGATGTCGCGGCCACCGGCCCGATGCGCGCGGCGCTCGCGGATGGCCTCCACTGGGTCTACGTAGGGATGCTGGCGATCGCGGTCGCGGGCATTTGGCTGGCGCGGCGGCTCCCGGAGGAGATGCCGGAAGAGGTCGAGCACGAGACTCTCGCGGTCTCCGCGGGCTAGCTCCGGCTAGTGGCCGTTCCTGCGTGAGCGGGTGAGCGCGGTCACGACGGACGCGATCACGATCGCCGCGCCGAGGTACGAGATCAGCGGCGGGAACTCCGCTCGGAAGATCGCACCCACGATCAGCGCGATCACCGGCACGACGACCCCGATGAACGACGCGTTCGTCGGGCCCCACTTGCCCAGCAGCCACGCGTAGAGGACGAAAGCGCCGAGCGACCCGAAGATCGCGAGGTACAGGATCGGCAGCCAGTCGCCGAACGTCGCCGGCAGGTTCCACGTCTCTCCGAGCAGCGCGCTCACGCCGAGGCAGATGACGGCGCCGATCGGCGCGCCGATCGCGTTGACCGCCCACGGCGACTGCTTGCCAGCGCGGCGCAGGAAGACGCTGCCCATCGCGGCGGTCGTCGCGGCGAGGAATACGGCGACGAGACCAGCGATCGGGACGCCGACGCCGAGCTGACCCGAGAAGATGACCGCGACGCCGATAACGGCGACAACGGCGGCGAGGATCTTCACCCGGTCGACGCGCTCGAGTCCCAGCAGCCTCGCGAAGAGCGCCACCTGGAGGGGCGCGGTGGCGAACACGACCGCCGTCATGCCGCTGGGCACGGTCTGCTCGCCCCAGTAGAGGAGTGCCAGGTTCCCTCCGAACTGGAAGACGCCGTACAGGACCACGTCGCGCAGCGCGGCGCCCTGCGGCAGCTTCGCGCGCGTGATGAGCGCGATCGCTGCAAGGCCGACGAATGCGATGGCGAGGCGGAGCGTCGCGCCCCAGAGCGGCGCGACGATCTCGTTGCTGATGGCGATGAAGAGGAACGTCGAGCCCCAGATGAGGCTGGCGCCGGCGAATGCGCCGTAGCCGCCCCAGTCGGTCTCGGCCGCGGGGCGCGCTGCGCGTGCTTCTGCGGCGGTCACAGGGATAACGCTAGCGTTGCGAACGTGTTCGCCGTGATCGCGGGCCTGTCGTTCGCGATCCCGTGGGCGGGGTGGATCGCGGCGGGTGATCCGGCTGCCGACCCGACGCTCTGGCGCGAGATGCACGCTCTCGCGGGCATCGGCTTCACGCTTTCGCTCCTCGAGCTTCGCCGTCGCTACAGCGGCTGGTTCAAGACCACGGGGCGGATCGCGCTGAGCGTCGCGGTCGCCAGTGCGGTCGCCTTCGCGATCGCCAACGCGGGCGAGCTGCTCGGCGCGGGCGGGCTTCTGGGCGAGCTCTACGGGATCTCGCTGCTGGCCCTCTCGGGCGCGTTGATCGTTGTCGCTATCAGCACGCCCACACTGCCGCGCCCGCTACCGGCGCTGATGTCGGCCACGGGCGTCGCGCTTCCCGCGATCCTCGCGCTGAACCTCGTGCCACAGCTGATGGGCGCGCCCTTCGGGCCGGCGCTGGCCGGGGCCGCGCTCATGGGATACGGCCTGCTCTGGGCGGCTTTCGGATTCGTGCAGCTCTCCCGTACGCCCTAGCGGGCGGGCGACCCAGCAGCACACACCCAAGCGGCCCTATCCTCGGTGGACATCCGCACTTGCGGCAGGGGAGCAGCGTTCCGTTGGACATCCGTCATTTGGCCATATGCCTGGCCGTAGTGGTCGCGACCGCCTGTGGCGGCGCGGCGGAGGCGGCCGACCCGTCGCCCGCGCCGACGCTCGACCCGGCCGCCAGCCTCGATGTCCCGGCCGGCCCCGTCCTCTTCAAGGCCGAGCAGTTGATCCTGCCGCCCGAGGAGTTCCCGCTTGCGGACTTCGCCGTCGCGCGGGACGAGCCGATCGGTGCGCGGGCCTGGGAGCGGCAGTTCGCGTCCGCGACCTCGCCGGACTTCCACTGGTTCACCGTGCGCCTCTACGTGCTCGAGCCCGATGTCGCATCGACGACGTTCATCGAGGAGAACGGCTGCGACACGGTGCAGTGGCCTGGAGAGCGTCCTGACGTACGCGATGCCGACGCCGCGCCGACCGGCGATGGGAGCCGCGCCTGCCGCTACGAGTTCGCCGACGGGCAGCGCGTCCTCTATCACACCACTGGCTACCGGAACGTGGCGATCGTCGTCGGTGCTCAGCCGCGGCGCGAGCGGATGACGGACCGGCTTGCGCTCGACTGGATCGCGGCGATGGCGCGGCACCAGATCGCGATCATCGGGCGGGTCCTGATGACCTACCCGCCGCCGCAGCTGCCCTAGCGCTCCGCGAGCGGGATCCACCGCTTGTCGGCGGGACCCGTGTATTCAGACTCCGGTCGGATGAGCCTGTTGTCGCCGTGCTGCTCCATGATGTGAGCGCACCAGCCGGCGATCCGCCCCAGCGCGAAGATCGACGAACCGAGGTCCGCGGGGATCCCGAGGAACGTGTACGTGCTCGCGGCGAAGTAGTCCACGTTCACGACGTTCACCTTCTCCGCGGCCGCGGGCGACATCTTCGGACGGCGCTCCGCGATCGCGCGCGCGAGGCGGTCCTGGATCTCGAAGTACGGCGGGCCCTGCCACGAGCGTGCCAGCTCGCTCGAGAATTGGCGCAGGTGCTTCGCCCGCGGGTCCTCGGTCTTGTACACGCGGTGGCCGAAGCCCGAGAACTTGTACTTGCGCTCGATGGCCTTGTCGACGAACGCGTCGACGTGATCGGGTGAGCCGATCTCGTCGAGCATCCGCATCGTCCCGTCCGTCGCGCCACCGTGCAGCGGACCCTTGAGCGCACCGAAAGCTGCCGTGACGGCGGCGTGCATGTCCGCGCCGGTGCCGGCGGTGATACGTGCGGCGAACGTCGACGCGTTCAGGCCGTGCTCGGCCTGGAGGATGAACGCGGCGTTCAAGACGTCGACCGCGCGCGGATGGATCTTCGTGCCCCACGTCATGCGCGCGAAGTTCTCGGCGTGACCGAGGCTGGGCTCCGGCGGGATGGGCTGCTCGCCCCGGCGCCGGCGGATGTACGTGGCGAGGATCGTGGGGAGCTTCGCCGTGAGCCGGATGGACTTGTCGTACTCGGCGGCCTGCGAGTTGTCGCCCTCGGCGGGATCCTCGCTGGCCGATGCGGAGACGGCGGTGCGCAGGACGTCCATCGCCGTCGCGTTCTCGCTCATCTGCGCGAGGAGCTCGCGCAGGAAGGGGGAGAGCGCGCGGTGCTTGGTGAGCTCCTGCTTGAAGTCCCGGAGCTGCGTCTTGTCCGGCAGCTCGCCGTTCAGAAGGAGGTAGGCGACCTCCTCGTACTCGGCGCGCTCGGTGAGCTCGTCGATGCTGTAGCCGCGGTAAAGGAGCTTGTTGTCCTCGACCAGGCTGATGGCTGTCGTGGTGGCAACGACGCCCTCGAGGCCCTTGGGAGCACGGGCTTGGGCTTCCGGCTTTCCCATCATGCGGAATGAGCGTAGCGGTTGTTCGGCGGGCTTCGCCCGCCACTCCTCCTGCTCTCAGGCGGGTATCGGTCCAGCGCGGGCCACTTGACGAGGCTTTCCGGATAAGTACAGTGGCGGCTGTCGCGGTATCGCGGCACTGAACAGCTAGCCCCTCATCCCACCCACCAGCGGAGGCCGTCGGTGAATAGAAAAACCGGCGGCCTTGCGCTGTGCGCGTAGCGGAAGGCAAGCCGCAGACTTAATCAAACGTGCTCGTCCGCCAGACCCTCTACAAGAAGCGCAAGCCCGTCGACTGGCGCCGTTACACGGTGCACGTCCGGAAGGCCGAGAAGAAGCTCGCCCGGCGTCAGCACCCGTTCGTCGCCACGATCGTCGGCTCGATCGTTCTCGGCATCCTTGGCTCGTTCTTCGCCCAGGCCGTGGGGGTCAGCCTCCTCGCGGGGCTCGAGGACCTCGGCGGCTCGCTGGTCGGCGCGCTTCCGCAGAACGAGGACTCGGAGCTCGTCATCGGCGAGGCGCCGGTCACGGTCAGCACCGCGCCGATCCTCGACACGCTGCCGGAGTTCGTGAAGGTCAACGAGCTCATCTTCGAAGGCCGCGTTCCCGCATTTGCGCTGAAGCCTGACAGCGTCATCTCGCTCTCCCTCAACGGGAAGCTGTTGACGAACCTGACGATCGCTCCGGACGGGCGCTTCGGCGGCGTTCCGCTGCGGCTGTCGGATGGGCCCAACATCATCGAGGCGACGCTCTTCGAGGGCGGGACCGAGATCGCCGCGACCTCGCACACCGTCGTCGTCGACCGCGAAGCGCCGAAGGTGACGATCGTGCGACCCACGAGAGGTCAGGCCATTGAAGGCGACGAGGTCATCATCGAGGGCCGCACCGAAGCTGCCGCCGACGTGACCATCAACGACCGCGCGCTCCGTCCGAATCCGGACGGCAGCTTCACCGAACGCGTTCTCGCCGCGCCCGGCCCCTTCAAGCTCGTGATCGTCGCCAGGGACAAGGCCGGGAACGAGACGAAGACCGAGATCACCGTGAACGTCACCGAGGCGCAGCCGGGGGCCGAGGGCCTCACACTCGCTCTCTCGCTGGATCGCGTACTGGTGAAGCCCGGCGAGACCGTCGTCGCGGAGATCCACGCCATCCAGGACGGCCAGCTCCGTCCCGACGTACCGGTGACGCTCCAGGTCGGCGTCATCACCATCGGGACGTACCGGACCGACGCGAGCGGCGTCGCGCGCGTCAGCTTCGCCGCGCCGAACCACGAGGCGGAGGACGTGGCCGTGATCGTCCTCGGCGGTGGCACATCCGGGCGTGCGACCTTCAGCGTCGTGAAGTAAGCCAACTCCTCCACCGACACGGCCTCCCTGATCCGACCGCGGGCTAGGATCGCCCGATGGACAGCGGCAGCGCTCTGATCGTCGGCCTCCTCGGCGGGACTGCACTCCTTCTATATGGGGTGCGCCTGGTGGGCGAGGGTCTGCAGCGGGCCGCCGGTTCTCGCCTCCGGCACATCCTCCAGACGCTCAGCGGGGACCGCTTCCGAGCGCTCCTGGTGGGGGCCGGCGTGACCGCGGTGCTCCAGTCCTCCAGCGCGACGACCGTAATGCTCGTCGGCTTCGCCTCGGCGGGCCTGCTCTCACTGCGCCAAACCATCGGCGTGATCCTGGGCGCGGACATCGGGACGACCGTGACGGTGCAGCTCATCGCGTTCAACGTCACCGCGTACTCGCCCCTCATCGTGTTCGTTGGCTGGCTGCTCGGCGCGGTCGGCCGCGGGGCCGTCGGGTACATCGGCCGGGCGGTCCTCGGGTTCGGTCTGCTCTTCCTGGGCATCCGGCTTATCGCCGAAAGCACCGCGCCCCTCCGTGACAACGACCTCTTCCGGCAGGTCCTGGCCGCGCTGATCGATCAGGACCTCGTACTCCTCGTGATCGCCGCCGCCTTCACCGCGCTGGTGCACTCGAGCGCGGCGGTCATCGGCATCGCCATCTCGCTCGCGACCGCGGGGCTCGTGCCGATCGAGGGTGCCATCCCGGTGATCCTCGGCGCGAACGTGGGGACCGCAGCGACCGCGCTCCTGGCGTCCGCCACGGGGAACGTCGAGGCGCGCCGCGTCGCCGTGGCGCACGCGGCGTTCAAGGTCGCGGGCGCCGCGGTCTTCCTTCCGCTCATGGACCCGTTCGCGAGCTTGATCGCCGGGCTCACACCTGGCGACGTCCCGCGGCAGGTCGCGAACGCGCACACGATCTTCAACGTCGCGCTCGCCGTGCTCTTCCTGCCCCTCGCGACCCCCGCCGCGGATCTGATCACGCGCCTGATCCCCGACCGCGGCCAGTCGCGCGAGGGCGCCATCTACCTCGACCCGCGCGCGCTGGATACGCCGGCGGTCGCGCTGGGGCAGGCGGTGCGCGAGGTCCTGCGCATGGCCGACCTCGTCGTGCAGTCGCTGAAGGACGCCCTCCGCGTGCTCGAGCGCGACGACGCCGCGCTCATGAAGCAGGTCCGGCAGCGCGACGATCAGATCGACCGGCTCGAAGAGGACGTCAAGAAGTACCTCACGCAGATGCGCGAGCAGTCGCTCACCCCGGAGCAGGCCGAGCGCGAGACCGGCCTGCTGTTCGTCGTCGTGGATCTCGAGGCCATCGGAGACGTGATCGACAAGCAGCTGATGGAGCTGGCGGAGAAGAAGATCCGCGGGCACCATCGCTTCAGCGAGCAGGGCGCCCGCGAGATCGCGGACCTGCATGCCAAGGTCACCGAGAACCTCGAGCTCGCCATCGCGGCCCTGGCGGCGGGCGATCCGTCCATCGCCGAGAAGGTCCTGCGCCACAAGTCGCGGATCAGCGAGCTGGAGCGACGCTACCGGGGCTCGCACCTCGAGCGCCTCCACGCCGGCCTCCGCGAGTCCATCGACACCTCGAGCATCCACCTCGACGTGCTGCTGGGGCTCCGTCAGGTGAACTCGTTCGCGACGGCGATCGCGTACGCGGTGCTGGGCCGGCACCTGCCCGGAGAGGACGACCTTCCGGAGCCCGAGGCGCCGCGCGAGGTCGCGAGCTAGGCATGGCCCGCGCGTACGTAGGCACGTCCGGCTGGGCCTACTCGACGTGGAAGCCGAAGTTCTACCCGGCGGAGGTCAAGACCGCGGGGTTCCTGCGCTACTACGCGACGCGACTGCCGACGACCGAGGTCAACTACACCTTTCGCCACCTGCCCACCGAGAAGACCGCCGCGGCCTGGCTCGAGGCGACGCCGCCCGGCTTCACCTTCGCGCTCAAGGCCTCGCAGCGCATCACGCACTTCGACCGCCTCAAGCACCCGGCCGACACGCTGCCGCTCTTCTTCGAGCGCGCCGCGCTGGTGGGCGATCGGCTCGGTCCGATCCTGTTCCAGACGCCGCCCACGCTGAAGCGCGACGACGACACGCTCGCCGGGTTCCTCGCCGCGCTCCCGTCCGGTCACCGGCTCGCGCTCGAGGTGCGCGATCCGTCGTGGTACGACCCCGCGGTCTACGAGCTCATGACCACGCGTGGCGTCGCGCTCGTGCACGACGACGGCGAGGGGCACGCGCCCTCGCCCCTCGAGACGATCGGGGCGACCGCGCCGTTCGTGTACCTGCGCCTGCGATCCGAGATCCCCTACGACGAGCAAGCGCTGCGCGCGTGGGCGGCCCGGGTTGGCGAACACCTGGCCGCTGGCCGGGATGTGTACGCGTACTTCCGTCACGACGACGACGGCGAGATGGGCCTCGGTGCGCTGCGCCTGCGAGAGCTGCTCGCGGCCGAGGGTCATGATGTCTAGCCGCTCGCACGCGACGGGCCACTAGACCCGGGCGATCGCCCGGGCCTGCACGACGGCCCACTCGAGGAACATCGCCGATGCAGATGTCCCTGGACCGACAGGCGGCGGGTACATCTCGGCCGCGGCGAACAAGTCCCGGCGCTCGTCGACCAGCCGTGCGACATCGACGGCAACCTGCAGTTCACTTCGTTTCGCATCTCGCCGAACGGCGTGCAGGATCGCGTGCAGCGCCTTGAAGGTCTGCGTCCAGCGGGTCGAGCGCTGCGGCACGGGACCGACGAGCGCGACCAGTTGCTCGCGCTTGCCGAGGGAAAACCGATCGGCATTCACAGCGCGGAAGCTCGTGATGACCCCGGCGAAGCGTAGAGGCTCGAGCTCGTTGAGGACGTTGCGCTTCCCATAGCTCGTCTCCGTGGAGAGGTCCGCAGCTGTCATCGCCGGACTCGGGCGGCAGACGAGCGCGCGCAGCAGCTCGGCGCGCGCACCAATGCCAAAAACCGCCCGGATCCGAAGCGAGATGAGGGCGGGGCGGGTTAGATCCTCGAGAAGCGAGCGAGCGCGCGCCCGGAACACCAGCGGTTTCGCACCGCCTGCCGGCCAGGCGAGTTGGCTGTTCGCGTTGACCGTTGCCGCGTACTCGCGGAAGAGCGGGTCCTCCAAGAGGTCCCAGTCAGCCAGTACGTTCTTGAGACGAGCCTTCGAGATGTATGTCCCGTACCGCAGCACCCAGTCAATGGACTCATCGCGCAGCCGCGGGTCCAGATCCGCGTGGGTCGCTGTGAAGGCGATGAGCGGCTCAGGGTCGATCGCGTCGTCAGAGTGCCGTCGCGGTACCGTCGAGGCGACGCCAAGTTCGTGCCACTGACTCCAGAGCGCGTCGAGAACGTGCTCGCGCAGATCGCTAAAGGTCGCCATCGGTGACCCCAAGCTCGCGAAGAGCGCCGCGCAGCTCTGTCCGGAAGCCCTCGCTTGGATCATGCGTCTCTGCCCACGTGCCCGCCGCCAGCAGCTCTGCCGCAGTCGGCTCCAGCCGGCGAAGATCGTCGAAGTGCTTGCTTCGAGGGCCTTGATCCACTGCCGCGTACAGCTTGAAAAAGATCTGATCACGACGATCGGCGATGTGAAGGACGAGCCCTCCCCATTCGCGTTCGTGCGCGCGCTGCAGGGCGCCTTCGGGCAGCCCGAGGTCGACCAGCGCGCGCGGGCCAGCGTTGAACCAGTCGCGTGGAAGACGGAAAACAGTGGCGGTGTCTTCGATCGCGCGGATAAGAGGCGCCGGGAGCGATGCGAGCGGCACCAGGTGACCGTCCTCAACGAGCCCGACGACGTCGATGTCTCGCGTCGGGCGGGTGATCAGCCCGAGAAGGTGAAGTGCGCCGCCGCCGACCGCGAACAGCTCATAGCGAAGGCCCCGCTCGGCCAGGAGTCCGCCGAGTGCGGCTAGAGGCTCGTTGAAGGCGCCCGCCGGGTCCCAGTGCATTCGCGCATATTACCTGCGCGACTCGCGCATGTAAAGTGCGTGACAGTGAAGTAGCAGCGGGTCGCTCGGCTAGCTCTTAGGGTCGCGCCGTGCCGCAGCGATCAATGACGCGATAGATGAGCGGCTTCCGCCTCGCGACCGACGTACGGCCGACGCGCTACGCGCTCCGCTTCGACCTCGACCTCGATGCGTGGAGGTTCCAGGGCCACGAGCGCTGTGAGCTTGTCCTCGATCGCCCGCGTCGCGAGATCGTCCTCCACGCGCTCGACCTCGAGATCTCGGAGCCCGTCATGGTCACCGACGGCCGCTCGCTGCGCCCGCGCGTGGAGTCGGACCCCGAGACGGAGACAGTGCGCTTCGGGTTCGACGAGGAACTTCCGGCCGGTCCCTGCGCGCTGGACCTCGGCCTCGCGGGCGAGATCCGCGGTGATCTGAAGGCCCTCTATCGCTCCACTCGTGGCGCCGAGCGCTACGCGATCACCACGCTCTGGCCAGCAGAGTCCCGGCGGCTCTACGCGTGCTTCGACGAGCCTCCGTTCAAGGCGCGCTTCGCACTGGAGCTCGTGACCGCACCAGATCTCACGGCGATCGCGAACGCACGGCTCGTCGAAAAGAGTGGGACCGGCGACGGTCGCAGCCTCTGGCGCTTCGCCGAGACGCCGCCGCTCTCGCCATATCTCCTGGCGTTCGCCGTTGGACCGTTCGATGGGACCGATGTCGTGATTACGGCCTCTGGACTGCCGGTCCGTATCTGGGTGCCGCGCGGGCTGGCGCCGCAGGGCGTCTATGCGCGCGACGCGCAGCGCGACTGCATCGATCTCCTGGAGGACTACACGGGCGTGCCATATCCGTACGACAAGGTCGAGGGCGTCGGCGTGGCCGACTTCCCGGCCGGGGCAATGGAGAACCCCGGCGCCGTCACTTATCGGCTCGAGCTCGTGACCACCGACCCCGCGAGCGCGAGCGCGCGGGCGCTGAAGTCGACCGTCGACGTCGCCGCGCACGAGCTCACGCACATGTGGTGGGGCGACCTCGTGACACTCGCCTGGTGGGACGATCTGTGGCTCAGCGAGTCCTTCGCGACCTTCGTCGGCCGGAAGGTGACCGATGCGCTCCACCCGGAGTGGGGCGAGTGGCGCGACTTCGTCGTCGGCTCGACCCGGGGCTTTGCGCTCGACGGTCTCGCTTCGACGCACGCGATCCACGCGCCCGCCGAGTCGGCTGCGGCGGCCCTCGAGCGGGTCGATGCCATCACGTACCAGAAGGGCGCGGCGGTGCTACGCATGCTCGAGGTCTACCTCGGTGAGGACGTCTTCCGCGCGGGTGTTCGCATATACCTCGACCGCTTCCGTGAGTCGAGCGCGACCGCCGCGGACTTCTGGAAGACGCTCGACGAGGCCTCCGGTGAGGACGTCAGCCGCATCGCGAAGACGTGGATCACCGAGCCGGGTCATCCTCTCGTCGAGGTGCACCGTGAGGACGGACGTCTATCTCTGAGGCAGCGGCGCTTCTTCCTCGATCCCGCGGCTGCCGATACGGGGCAGCGCTGGCCCGTGCCGCTCGTGCTGCGTACGGCGTCGGGCGAGACGCGCGCGCTCCTGGACGAGGAGCGTGGCTCCTTCGAGGTGCCGGCGGCGGGGTGGGTCTTCCCGAACGCGCGCGCCGCTGGCTTTTACCGGTTCGCGCTCGACGCGCCGCTCCGCGAGGAGATCCTGGCGAACATCGCGCAGCTCTCGCCCGAGGAGCGTCTGCTCCTTCTCGACAACGAGTGGGCGCTCCTGCAGGCCGGCGCCCTGACTGCGCTCGATCAAGTCGCGGTGCTCCGGTCGCTCGCGGGAGAACGCGACCGGGCCGTCCTCGCGGTCGCGTTCGGGCAACTCGAGTGGCTCGCTGTCCACGCCGCGGACAGCGGGGTCGAGATCGCCCTCGCCGGCCTTGCCGAGAGCGTCTTCGGTCCGGTCCTCGAGCGCCTCGGGCTCGACCCGCATCCCGGTGAGAACGAGGACGATCAGGAGCTCCGCGCGATCGCCATCCGCGCGATGGGCGATCTCGCAGGATCGCCGCAGGTGCGTCGGGAGGCCGCGTCGCGGATCGGCGCGCACCTCGATGGGCGGACGCAAGACCGCAACCTCATCGGCGCGTTCGCCAAGGTCGCGGCGACCGACGGCGATGCCCGGCTCCACCGCCGTTACGTGGGCCGGATCCGCGAAGGAGACCCGCAGGAGGTCGAGCGGTTCCGGAACGCCCTGCCCGCCTTTCGGGATGAGGCGGCGACTGGCGAGACGATCGCGTGTGTCGACGACCGCACCATTCGCGACCAGGACCTTCCTGGCGTCTTCTGGTCGGGGTTCCGCAACCCGGCTCAGCGCCGGACCTACTGGAATGCGTTCGTCGCGCGCTATCAGTCGCGCATCGCGCCGCTCGAGGGCATGGTCCGCGGGGGCATCGTGCAGTCGATGGCGCAGCTGACGCCGAGCGAGCTCGCGGCGGAAGCCGACGGGTTCCTATCGACGATGGACGCACCGGACACCCGCGAGATCGTCCAGCGGACCCGGGAGTCGCTCCGGTTGCAGTCCGCGGCGGCTCAGCGGATCGCGCGCGAGCTCGCGGAGATCGCCCCTACTGCGAAGCGATGACCCAGTCGTGCGGGACCGGGTGGACCCAGGTCTGGCCGGCTGAGAGGTAGATGCGCTCGCCGACCTTCGTATAGAACTTGAACGCGTCGTAGATCGTCGGGCGGACCCAGATGCCGTCGAGCCGGCGGCCGTCGCGGAAGATCGTCGCCGGTCCCTCGCCGATCAGGTTCATGTCCAGGCCCCGCGACCGGAAGATGTCCTGGATGATGTCCGTCTCCCAGATATCGGTCTGGATGACCACGATGTTGGCCGCGGCGATGGCCACGCCGTTCGCCGCGTCGACCTCGCGCACCATCCTCCCCGATCGATCCTGGTACCGCGCGTAGGTACGCGACCCTGCGTCGTAGTCGTAGCGCACGGTCGCGCCCGCGCGGTACGGGATCGTGAGCGTCGAGGCGGCGACACTCGTCCCGAAGCCCCCGGCCGTTAAGGCGTGGTCGGCCGCGCGGATGAAGTCCCACTGCGGGATCTCCACCGGGCCGCCGCCGCCGAGCCTATTGATCGCCTCGCGGATCGGACCGGCTGAGCTGAACATGTTGTACGGGTTGGACCGGATGGCGCGGTAGTAGCCGGCGGCGACGTACCCGGCGTTCAGGTCGTAGTAGGCGCCGGCCGCGGCGTCGCGCCTGATCAGATCGGTCTCCTCGACGGTCGCGCCCGAGTAGACGAGCGCCCCGCGGACCATCGGAGTGAGGTAGCGGTCGGAGAGACGCGCCGATCTGATCGAGCCGATCGTCGCCGGATCCTGGCTGTGGAAGAGCGCCGAGAAGCGCGTGATCTGTCCCTCGACCAGCAGCTCGAAGATCATGTCCGCCTGGCTGATGCCGTAGTGCGGGCGGGCCGGGCCGGCGTTGTCGATCCGGACGTTGATGCCGCGCCGCGCGATCGGTCCGCCGTTGTGCGGCCGTCCGGTGAGCGGCCAGCACTCGTCCACGCAGCCGACGGGCGGGGGCGGCGGGGGCGAGCCGTCGGCCTGGAGGACCGTCACCACCCAGTAGACGCCGAAGTCCTCGAGCCACGTCGCGCCTTCGATGAGGGGCCGCAGGTAGAGCAGGTAGACGCCGGGCTTCTGCGGCGCCTGGATCGTGAACTCGAACCAGGAGACCTGGCCGGGCCCGACCCAGTCCGTGGACTGTTGTGAGATCCGGTTGAAGCGCGGCCACCCGGTGCCGGGGGAGCCGCTCGTGCCGTCGCCGCCCAGCGGCGAGACCTGGTCCTGACCGGG
>CAZTAI010000008.1:21395-23759 GCA_964611555.1 uncultured Chloroflexota bacterium
GAGATGACGAGCGCCAGCGCCGTTACAAGCGCGAAGCCACGCGAGGACCTTCCCTTGCCCACTGAGGACACGAACGGGCCTAGGGCCCGGACGTCACGACCCAGTCCTGATAGACGAAGTGGATCCAGCTCTGGCCGGGCGCCAGCAGGACCTGGACGCCGGCCTGGTCGTAGAAGGTGAACATGTCCGTCTGGGTGTCGCGCTTCCAGGTGCCGTCCACCCGGCGGCCGTCCCGGAACACCGAGGCCTTGCCGCCGCCGGTCATGCGGTAGTCGAGGCCCTTGGATCCGAAGATGTCCTGGACGACGACCGTCTCCCAGATGTCGGTCCAGATGACGACCACGTTCCGCGCGTTGATCGCGACGTTCCCCTCGGGGTCCACCGTCTGCACCCCGCCCTGCGAGCGGCGGTAGCCCTTGGAGCCCTCGTCCCACGTGAAGGTCGACGGCTGCCGGAAGGGGATGACCACCCGGGACGCCGGCTGGCTCGTTCCGAACCCGCCGGCCATGGCGTCATGCTCGGCCGTTGGGAAGAACGCGAGCGGCGGCACGTCCACCGGACCTGACCCGCCCGCCTGGTTCACCGCCTCGCGGGCCTTGTTGAGATCCGCGAAGAGATCGTTGGGACCGGGCCGCCCGGCGACGCGGTAGTAGGGCGCGCTGTAGCGGTTGCGGTCGACGCTGATCATGTTCCCGCCCGCAACGTGGTAGGTGACCGCGTCGATCTCCTCGACGGTCGCGCCCGAGGCGACCAGGGCGCCCTTGAGCATCTGTGTGATCCAGAGGTCGCTGAAGCGATAGCTCCGTACCGGCCCCACACCTTCGGCGTCCTGCGAGTGGAAGATCACGGAGTGCCGCGTGATGCCGCCCTCGACGATCATCTCGAAGACGATGTCGGCCTTCGCGAGCCCGACCTGCGGCCGGGCCGCGGTGTCGTTGGGCATGCGGACGTTGAGCGGCCGGCGCTTCACCTTGGCCGGGTCCTCGGCCAGCTGTCCCGTGAGTGGCCAGTAGACGGGTGCCGGAGTGGGGGACGGTGTCGGCGCGGGTGTCGGGGTCGCGGGGTTCACCGCGACGGTCGGCCCGGGTGAGGACGTCCCGGTGGCCGCGGGCGCGGGCGTTCCCGGACCGCCGCAAGCCGACCCGACGATCGACAGTAGAAGGAGTGCCGTCGTCCATTTCACGGGGCCTCGCTCCATCACTGCCTTCGATCGTACCGGTCGCGATCGGCGTGGCACGCCGAGCAAGCTTGCGTCAGCCGTGCCAGATCACGCGGCGCTGCCGAGCGCCTCCTTCACGAGCTTCGGGATCGCGCTCGGAGCGTTCGCGACCGGGATCCCCGCGTCACCGAACGCTCGAACCTTTGACTCGGCGGTCCCCGCACTTCCCTGGACGATCGCGCCGGCGTGGCCCATTCGCTTCCCCGGCGGCGCGCTGCGGCCGGCGATGAACGCGACCGCCGGCTTCTTCCCGTGCGCGCGCATGTACTCGGCCGCGCGCTCCTCGGCGCTGCCGCCGATCTCGCCGACGATCACGATCACCGCCGTGGCGGGGTCCTCGTTCAGCAGCCGCACCGCGTCCGGCGTGGGGAGGCCGATCACCGGATCACCCCCGATCCCGATGCAGGTGGACTGACCTAGACCCGCGCGCGTGAGGGCGTCCGCGATCTCATAGGTCAGCGTGCCACTGCGCGAGACAAAGCCGACCGGTCCGGGCGAGAAGTTCTCGCCGGGCATGATCCCGATCTTGCACTCGCCCGGGGTGATCACCCCGGGGCAGTTGGGCCCGATGAGGATCGTCGAGGTCTCGGCCAGCACCGCGGCGACACGAAGCATGTCGTGCACGGGGATGCCCTCGGTGATGCACACGACCAGACCGAGCTCCACGTCGATCGCCTCGAGGATCGCATCGGCCGCGCCCGGCGCCGGCACGAAGATGAGCGAGGCATCCGCGCCGGTCGCGTCCACCGCCGCCGCGACGGTGTCGAACATGGGGATACCGTCGCGCTCTGTGCCCCCCGTCCCGGGACCCACACCGCCGACGACCTGAGTGCCGTACTCCTTCATGCGACCCGCGTGGAAGCGGCCCTCGCGGCCCATGCCCTGGACGATCACCTTGGTGCGCTTGGAGAGGAGGACGCTCATGCGCGCTTCCCCGGGGTCTGCGGCACACGGTCGCGTGACGCGCGCGCCAGGCGGACCGCCTCGACCGCCGCCTCGTCCATGGTCTCCTTTGACACGAGCGGCGCGCCCTCCAGGATCTTGCGACCCGCCTCGGCCTCGGTGCCCGACAGCCGGATCACGAGCGGGACACGCGGGGGGTGCTCGCTGATCACCGCGAGGATCCCCTTGGCCACCTCGTCGCC
>CAZTAI010000009.1:0-20045 GCA_964611555.1 uncultured Chloroflexota bacterium
TGGCGCCGGAGAGCGCGAGATCGGCCAGCCACACCACCAGCAGCGCGGTGAGCAGAAGGCCCGCGAACGCGCGCAGCGAGGCCATGCGAAGACCTGCGGACACTGTCTTCTCTTACCGCTTCACGCGACCTAGGGTTCCGCTTACAGGACCGCCGCGGTGAAGGGCCGACGGCCCGATCGGAAGCGCTCGAGCGACAGGTCTGAGATGTCGAGCGTGGTGGCCTTGCCGTCGAGCATCTCCTCGACGATCAACTGCGCGATCGCCGGCGTGTGCATGAACCCGTGGCCGGAGAAGCCCGCCGCGACGTAGAGGCCGTCGACCCCGGGTATGCGGCCGACGATCGGGTGATCGTCCGGCGTCATCTCGTAGTAGCAGGACCAGCGCGACGTGATCTCGAGATCCGCGAACGCCGGATGACGCCACGCCGCGCGTGCCCGGACCCACGGCTCGAGCGATGCAGGCACCTCGAGCGGCGGGTACGAAAGCCCATCGAAGGACGCGGGCGGCGCGGCGGGTCCCTTCTCGATGCCGCCATCGGTCGTCAGGTTGGGCATCGCGAAACGCTGGCGACCGTCCTTGGGGCGGAAGTGGAAGCCCGACTCCCACTCGATCACCAGCGGGATGCCTATCAGTTGCGGGATCGACTGCGACTCCATGATCGAGCGCCGGTAGGGCCAGATGGGGATCCCGACGCCGGCCGTACCCGCCAGGGCCGAGGTCCAGCAGCCGGTCGCGAGCAGCACTCGCTCCGCGCTGATGTCTCCGCGAGATGTCCGCACGCCGGTGGCGCGGTCGCCCTCGCGCCGGATCTCGGCGACCTCGGTGCCTTCGAAGAAGCGCACTCCGCCGAGGAGAGCACCGGCTGCGAAGCCCGCCAGCGCGGTCTGCGGGTCGCCGTACCCATCGCGCGCACAGATGCGTCCCCCGGCGATGTCGTCGGTGCGGATCCCGGGCACGAGGTCCTCGATCTGCTCGCGGTCGAGCATCTCGACCTCCAGACCGAGCCGCTGGTACAGCGGCAGCGGCTCCTTCAGCTGGGCCAGGCCCTGCGGCGAATCGGCCAGGAACAGGTAGCCGTTCTCCTCGAACTCGTGAGCACCACCGGTGAAGCTGGCGAACTCGCGCCAGAACTCGGTCGACATCAGCGAGAGGCGCACGTCGAGCTCGTCGGTGAACTGGTGGCGGATCCCGCCGAGGCCGCCCTTCGTCGTGCCGGACCCGAGGGTCGCGCGCTCCAGCATGACCACATCCTCCTCGCCGCGATCCGCGAGGAAGAAGGCGCACGCCGCTCCGACGATCCCGCCGCCGACGATCACCGTCGACGCGGTCGGCGGAAGGTCGGTCACGCTGGGTCGGTCTCGTCGAAGCGGTAGCGGCCGTCGGCGAGCGTGATGCGACCGAACCGCGGAACGTCATGCGTGAATCCGACGACCCACTTCTCTTCCACAGCACGCGGGAGGAGGCTGCGCTTCGCCTCGAGCGTGTCGAGTGGGAAGAGGTCGAAGGCCGTGATCCACGGGAGCGGCAGGTGATGCCGGTCCGGCATGAAGTCCGATGAGAAGTACACCGTGTCGCCACCTGACGCGATGCGGACGGTCTGGGTGCCGCGGGTGTGCCCCTGCACGCGCTCGAGGAAGAGGCCGGGCAGGACCTCGCTGTCGCCGTCGATGAGCTCGAGGCGGCCGGCGGCTTCCAGGGGCCGGTAGTCGTCGTCGAAGTAGGACCCGCGCGTGCGCTCGTTCGCGCCGAGCGCGTCCTGCCACTCGAGGCGCTGGAACGCGTACGACGCGCGCGGGAACGTCGCCACGAGCCGGTCCCCATCGCGGTAGGTGTTCCCGCCGGAGTGGTCGAAGTGCAGGTGCGTGTTGACGACGAGCGTCACCTCGTCTGGCCGGACGCCTCGCCGGCCGAGCTCGCCCAGGAGCGCCGGAGGCTGGTCGATCCCGAAGATCTCGCGCTGCCGATCGGTGAGCTTCGTGCCCGCCCCGGTCTCGACGACGACCACGTGGCCCGCGCCGTCCCGGACGAGCAGGCAGTTCATGTCCATCGGTATGCGGTTGCGCTCGTCGGCGGGCTTGACCCGCTCCCAGAGCACCTTCGGAACGACCCCGAACATCGACCCTCCGTCGAGGCGGAAGATCCCGTCGCTGAATATCTCGACCTCGTACGGCCCCACACGCACGTGCCGCAGTATTCAGCACTGAGATGCCTCTCCGCTCGAAGCGCCTGGCGTTCCTGGGTGGCGGGACGATGGCCGAGGCCATCGTCCGCGGCCTCCTCGAGCGTCACCTCGTTCCGCCGTCGCGCATCACGGTCACGGGTCCGCGGCGGGAGCGGCGGGCGGAGCTAACGAAGCAGTTCGGCGTTCGCGCCCTCGCCTCGAACGCCGAGGCCGCGAAGACCGCACATGTGGTCGTGCTCTCGGTGAAGCCCCAGGTCCTGGCCGGCGTGATGAAGGAGGTCCGTGGGAAGCTCCGCCGCGATCAGCTCGTGATCTCGATCGTCGCCGGCGCGACGCTGCGCTCGCTGCGACACGGGCTCGGGCACGAGGCCATCGTCCGCTCCATGCCGAACACGCCGGCGCAGATCGGCATGGGTGTGACCGTGTGGACATCGACCGACGAGGTCACCGCCGATCAGCGCGAGCTGACGACCGTGATCCTCGGAGCGCTCGGCGAAGTGCTGCACGCCGAGGTCGAGGAAGACGTTGACCGGGCCACGGCGCTATCCGGGACCGGACCGTCCTATGTCTTCCTGCTGATGGAGGCGCTGGTGGACGCCGGAGTGCACCTCGGGTTCTCGCGGCGTGTGGCAGAGGAGCTGGTCCTCCGGACCGTCGAGGGCTCGGCGGCGTTCGCGCGCGCGAGCGGTCGCCATCTGGCGGAGCTACGGAACCAGGTCACCTCGCCCGGGGGGACGAGCGCCGCCGCGGTGTACGAGCTCGAGAAGGGTGCCCTGCGAACGGTCCTGTCGCGCGCGGTGTACGCGGCGTACCAGAGAACACGGGAGCTCGGCTCCGCTGCGGAGGCCGAGCTCCCGCGCGACGAGGCTTAGTCCTTCGGGATCTCGCTGACCTCGGTCTCGCGCTCGACCGTCTCCTCGCGCTTGATCGTCTCTTCGCGCTCTCCGCCCTTGCGGCCCATCGCCGGGAGGACGCGGTAGTGCGGACGGCGCTCCTCGCGACGCGCCCGCGCCGCTGAGACGGCGGGGCCCACCATCGGCCCCGTCGAGACGACGTCGCTTGCGGGCACGGTCGTCGCCGGCACCGCGTAGTCAGGAGCGAGGAGTCCGCCCAGCCACCCGGCGAAGATCGTCGCCAGGAAGCCGAGGATCGCCCCGAACGTGAGCGAGTCACCGAGCGTGCGGACATCGAGCTGACGGATACCGGGGAACACATCCGCCAGCGAGCGGATCCCGGACGCCGCCAGTAGCCCGGCATCGGCGGCGGCGGCGGCGAGCAGGACCACCAGGGTGACGAAGAGTCCGACGAACGCGGTCATCATCCCGTGCCAGCTGGTGTTGTAGCCCGCCATGCGACCTGAGATGTAGCCACCCAAGAGGTACGCGATGATCAGTCCGATGACCACCGGCACCGCGAACCCGAGATCGTTAGGAACGACCGTCCGACCGGCGAGTATCCCGGCGATGACTGGCGCGACGAGCGCCGCGGCACCGACTGCGCCCAGCCAGCCTCCGAGGACCGCGCCCCACGACGTCGACGCGGGACGAATAACGACGTTCTCGGTCATCTGCAGCCTCCCTTCGCGTGTCGGAGGCCGTTCTTGCAAGAGCGGGGCCATGTCGGGCCGCCCGCTCTGTTGCCGAGCGAGCGCTGCTAGGAGACCGGCGCCGTGACCTTCTTTGTGCCCGCAGAGGCGCGCAGCGCCGCGGCCATGTCCGTCTGTTCCCAGGGCAGGCTCAGTTCCGGCCGGCCGAAGTGCCCGTACGAGGCGGTCTGCCGGAAGATCGGCCGCCGCAGCGAGAAGCGTTCGATGATCGCGCCCGGCCTGAAGTCGAAGTGCTCGTCGATCAGCGCGCGGATCCGCTCATCCGGGACCGTCGCCGTGCCGAAGGTCTCGACGTTCACGGAGACCGGGTGCGCGACGCCGATCACGTAAGCCACCTGGATCTCGCAGCGGGTCGCGAGGCCGGCCGCGACGACGTTCTTGGCCACGTAGCGCGCCGCGTACGACGCCGAGCGGTCCACCTTCGTCGCGTCCTTGCCGCTGAAGGCGCCCCCGCCGTGGCGGGCGTAGCCGCCGTAGGTGTCCACGATGATCTTCCGCCCGGTCAGGCCAGCGTCACCCATGGGGCCGCCGATGGTGAAGGCGCCGGTGCCGTTCACCACATAGGTCGTACGCGCGTCGATGAGCTCGCCGCAGGCCGGCCGGATGACGCGCTCGACGATGTCGTCGCGGAGCTGCGAGTACGGGATCCCTGGGTCGTGCTGCGCCGCGACGACCACCTTGTCCACGCGCACCGGTCGCCCGCGTGAGTACTCCACGGTGACCTGGCTCTTGCCATCCGGGCGAAGGTACGAGAGGTCGCCGCGCTTCCGGGCTTCCGAGAGCCGCCGCGCGACGCCGTGAGCGAGCGTGATCGGCAGCGGCATCAGCTCGGGCGTCTCATCGACCGCGAAGCCGAACATCATTCCCTGGTCGCCCGCGCCGAGCTCGTCCGGATCCACACCCTGCTTCGACTCCAGCGAGTGGTCGACGCCCTGCGCGATCTCGTGTGACTGCGGCTTGATCGCGGAGATGACGCCGCAGGTCTGGTAGTCGAAGCCGGTGGCGGCGTCGGTGTAGCCGATGTCCTTCACGACTTCGCGGACGAGCTTCTGCAGGTCGACGTAGCCGTGCGTGGTGATCTCGCCGAGCACGAAGACGGTCCCGGTCGTCGTCGCCGTCTCGCAGGCGACACGCGAGTTGGGATCCTGGCGGAGGAGGTCGTCCAGGACAGCGTCCGAGACCTGGTCGCAGAGCTTGTCCGGGTGTCCCTCGGTGACCGATTCGCTGGTGAAGAGCAGTCGCTCGGCGGCCATGAAACTCGTCGTCATCTAGGTCCCTGCCTTCCAGGAGCCCGCGTACTCGCTCTGTGCCGCGGTCAAGGTGTCGATCTTCATGCCCATCGCGGCCAGCTTCATCTTGGCGATCTCCTTGTCCTGGTCGGCCGGGACGCTGTAAACGTCCGGCGCGAGCTTCTCTCGGAGCAGATATTCCACCGCCAGCAGCTGGTTAGCGAAGGACATGTCCATCACCGCGGCGGGGTTGGCCTCTGCGGCGACGTGGTTGAGCAGCCGGCCCTCGGCGAGCAGGAACAGGCTCTTGTCCGGGAGCCGGTACTCCTCGACATACGGGCGCACGGTGCGCTTCGAGCGGCTCAGCTTCTCGAGCGCCGGGATCTCGATCTCGTCGTTGAAGTGCCCCACGTTCGCGAGCAGCGCTCCGTCCTTCATCAGCGGGAAGTGGTCCTTCCCGATCACGTTCAGGTTGCCCGTGGCCGTGAAGAACATGTCTCCGCGCTTGGACGCCTCAGCGACCGTGGCCACCTGGTACCCGTCCATGGCGGCCTCGAGACCGCGGAGCGGATCGACCTCGCAGATCATCACGATGGCGCCCATGCCGCGCAGCCGTTCCGCGACGCCGCGCCCTACCCAGCCGTAGCCGCACACCACCGCGGTCTTCCCGGCGATGAGCATGTTGGTCGATCGAAGGAGCGCGTCCACGCCGGACTGGCCGGTGCCGTAGCGATTGTCGAACATGTGCTTGGTCTGCGCCTCGTTCACCGCGACGACGGGGTACGCGAGCACGCCCTCCTTGGCCATGGCGCGCAGGCGGATCACGCCTGTCGTCGTCTCCTCGGTGCCGCCGCGCACGCCCGCGAGGAGGTCCTTGCGCTCGGTGTGGAGGAGCGTCACGACGTCCGCGCCGTCGTCCATGGTGATGTGGGGCCTGGTGTCGAGGATGGCCTGGATGTGCCGGAAGTAGGTGTCGCGATCCTCGCCCTTACGTGCGAACACCGAGATGCCCTCTCGCTCGACCAGTGAGGCCGCGGCGTCGTCCTGCGTGGATAGCGGGTTCGACGCGCAAAGCGCCACGCTGGCGCCGCCGTCGCGGAAGGCCTGCACCAGGTTGGCCGTCTCGGTGGTCACGTGCAGGCACGCGGCGATGCGGATGCCGGTGTAGGGCTTCTCCTTCGCCACGCGTTCTCTGATCTGCCGCACCACCGGCATCTCGCGCGCGGCCCACTCGGTCCGCCGGGCACCCAGGTCCGCCAGTGAGAGATCTGTCACGTCGTAGGCGGGCGTCTTGGTAGCGACTGTCATGAGGGTCTCCTCCATATGTTGGTGATGCGCTCCCAGGGCGCGCGGCGCACGGCCGGCCCCTCGATGAAGCGCGCGTGCGGCCGGTATCCCAGCCGCTGGTAGACGGCGATGGCGACGGAGTTGTCCTCGCGGACGTTCAGGACGACGTCGCGGTGCTCCGCGAGCGCTGCTTCGGTGACTGCCGACGTCACCGAGGTCGCCATTCCCCGGCCTCGGTGTGGCATGCGCGTGAGCACGTTGCCGACCGCCGCGATGTCGGCGTCGGTTGAACGCACGTGCGTCCCGGCGGCGGACGCGATGCGGCCGTCAAGGTAGACGGCGCAGTAGATCTCGCGACTGAGCCGCTCGGGCGTGAAGTACGTGCGGGAGGCCTCGCCGTAGAGCTCGATGACGTCGGCGAGGTCCTCGGGCCCGAGGCGCCTGACTTCGTGCGCGACGCGGGGCTGGAAGCTCGGGAGATCCACGACCATCCGGTCCATCCGGTCGACGCGCTCGAACCGGTAGGTCTGCTCGATCGCGAGCCGCGCGGCCGGCGGAGCCGCGACGATGAGCCGCGGCTCGTTCAGGCCGCGGAAGATCGCCGCCAGGCCCTCGGTCTCCCCCATCGCGAAGCACGGCCGGAACGGCAGGACCTCTACGAGAAGTGCCGCCGCGACGATGTCGCGCTCGCGGCGGGCGACCCACCAGCGCGCCGAGTCCACGTTGGCCCGGTCGAGGTCGGCCAGGGCGTAGGCGGAAACAAAGCGGTCGCGCTCGAAGAAGGCGCGGACCTCGCCCTGGGGGGAGTGTTCATCCACGCGGATCTCAGGTACGTGCGGCGCCGCGGTCATCCGTCCTCCACCGACTGATGGGGACACAGCGGGGCTCCGCCGTCCCGGATCGTTCGTGCGAAGTCTACTGGTCGCGCGCTACCTGGCGGCTATCGTCCGACCATCCTCGACCCGGACCTCGCCAGCAGGCTCGCCGCCGTCGGGGTCGACCCGCACGGCGCCGGCGACTCGTGGACGGCGTGGCTTCGCTTGCACGAGCGCTTCGGTACGCGGGCGACCCTCATCGACCTGTACGCGCTGGTGGCCGCTTCTCGGGGGATCGCCCCCGAGGAGCTTCCGTACGACGAGCGCATGCGGCTCGCGCGCGATGTGCTCATGGCACGTTCACCCGGTCTGGAGTTCGTGGAGGGGTCGAGACGACCGTCGACCGACCCGATCGAGGTGGTCCCGTACGACCCGGCCTGGCCGGATCGGTTCGCCGAGTGGCGGAGGAAGCTCGTCGATGCGATCGGGCCGGCGGCGGTCCGCATCGAGCACATCGGCTCGACCGCGGTGCCGCAGCTCGCGGCTAAGCCGGTGATCGATATCCAGATCGGCGTGGATGACCTGGACGCCGAGGACAACTACGTGCCTCAGATCGCGGCGCTCGGGGTGGCGCTGCGAGCGCGCGAGCCGCACCACCGCTACTTCCGTCCGTCCGGCTCGATCCCGCGCACCATCCAGATACACGTCTACCGGACGGGGAGCCACGACGAGCGCATCCACATCTTGTTCCGCGACTACATGCGTGCGGAGGCGGATGCGCGCGAGGCGTACGCCCTGATGAAGCGCGAGGTCGCGCGCCGTTACCGCGACGATCGGATCGCCTACAACGAAGCGAAGACGGCCTTCATCCTCGACGCGCTGGAGTCGGCCGAACGGTGGGCCATCCAGACCCGATGGAAGGTGGGCTAGGGCTAGCGCACACCACTTCGGATCACCGAGCGGTGCGGAGCCGACCGAGTTGATGCACGCGCTGGCGCGAGAGGCCAAGCACCTCACCGGCATCCCGCAGGCTCAAGCCAGCTCGTTTGAGGGACGACGTCGCGGCCGCCAACTCCTTCTGAGCCTCTGACTGCTGCGCCTCGGCCTGAAGCCGCGCACGCCGTGCGCGATCGACACGACGGCGGAGCGCTGCGGGTAGACGAACGTCATCGACGATCTCGAACTCGCCCCGTCGGACGAACAGCAGCACCGCTTCGCGGGTCCGTTCGCGCGCCTGCTCGAGCGTTCGCCCATACGTGTGACACCCAGAGAGCGCCGGGATATCGACAAGCCAGGCGTCATCTTCCGGATCACGCCGGTATACCGCCCGTAGTCGTCTCACCGCCTCCTCCTCAGCCACCTGGGACCGAGACATGGCTCCAGAGCCCGCTCGATCGACCGAAGTGTTCCGCGAGCCAGGTCCTTAGCGCCATGCACCGGCACAACGGTCGTACAGCCATCGCACCTGATGAACACGTGGGAGCCCTCCTGCCGGACCACTTGGCAGCGCCGACGAAGCCGACGCAGCAGCCTCTTGCCTGTCACACCGACGATATCGACGTGGCATTGAATTGTCTAGTCCGCTAGACAGATCAGGTCCGCGACTAAGGCGGGCTAGAACTCGATCAGCGTGAAAATGTCGTGGCCCTGGAGGCGGTCGCGGCCCTTCAGGAACTTGAGCTCGATCAGGAACGCCAGCCCGACGATCTCGCCCTCCAGCTGCTTCACCAGCTCGATCGTCCCGGCCACGGTGCCGCCCGTCGCGAGCAGGTCGTCGACGATGAGCACCCGCTGACCCGGCTGGATCGCGTCCTTGTGCATCTCGAGGGTTGCCGAACCGTACTCGAGGTCGTACTCGACGCTGACGACCTCGGCCGGGAGCTTCCCCAGCTTGCGCACCGGGACGAACCCGACGCCGAGGGCGTAGGCGATCGGCGCGCCAAAGATGAGGCCGCGCGACTCCATCCCGACGACGACGTCGATCTTCCGGCCCTTGACCTGCGAGAGGAGACCATCGATCGCGGCCTTGAAGCTGGGGCCGTCCTTGAGGAGCGTCGTGATGTCCTTGAAAAGGATCCCCGTCTTCGGGAAGTCGGGGATGTCGCGGATCTTGGTCGCGAGCTCGGCTGTCACGGCGGGGACTATATGGCGCCGCCGCCACCGGCGGAGTTCCCATCGGCGGCGCGCTCTTCAGGCGAGGGCGGTCGTTGGTCCAGGTGGCCGGCCTCGAACAGCGACTCCACCCGGTAGGTGATCCCGTCCGTGTGAACGACGGTGATGTTCGTGTTGGCGCTCGGCGTCGGGTGGCGGTAGAGCTTCGGCAGCAGGCCCAGGAAGTGGCTCACGAGGATCCGCGTGGTGCCGCCGTGACCGACGATGCAGATCCGCTTGCCGGGGCTAGCCGCAACGAGCCGGTCGATCACCGTGGTCGTGCGCTCGAGAGCGGCCTCCAGCGACTCGCCCCCGGGCCACTGCACGAAGCCCTCGGGAGTCCAGTCGGGACGCTGGCGGGCGTCCTCGAACTGCTTCCCTTGCGCCTCACCGACGTCGATCTCGCGGAGCTCGGGGAACGCCTCGACATTCAGGCCGTGCCGCCTTGCGATGGCCTCGGCGGTCTCGCGGGCGCGCGACAGATCGCTCGAGACCACGCGGTCGAACGGCACGTCGCGCAGCGCGTCGGCCACGGTCTCGGCCTGCTTGCGGCCGAGCTCTGTCAGCGGGCTGTCGCTCTGGCCGGCGAAGTATCCGGAGGCGTTCGCCTCGCTCTCGCCGTGTCGCACCAGGTAGAGCGTGGTCTCGGCCCGCGGCTCGCTCAGCGCGCTTCCCCGCTCGGGAGGCCGACCTTATCGGCGATCTCGCTCCAGCCGGCGACGCGCTCGATGTTCGGATGCTCGACGTCGCGATTCCAGGAGTGGTCGAAGAGCCAGACCTTGATCCCCGCGTCGGCGAGAGCGCGCGAGATCGTGTTGTCGTCCTCGCAGAAGCGCTCGAGGTCGAGCTCCTGCGCCAGGCGCACCTTGTAGCGCGCTGAGCTATGCGGGTCGTAGCGACCCGACGGCCGCGTGGGGTCGAAGTCGCCGGCGGGCTTCAGGTGGACGGCTCGCGCGTGGTCGAAGAGGCCCTTCTCGCGGAGCCAGGTCTCCGTCACCACGCGCCGCTTCTCGGCGCGCGCGGTGATGAAGTAGAGCTCGTGCCCCGCCTCGACCAGCTGCTCCAGGACGATCGGGCAATCCGCGTACGGCTCGAGCGACCCGAAGAAGTCGGTGTCGTAAATGTGGATCCGGAAGCGGTCCTTGTCCGCCTGGGGGACGCCGATCTCGGTCAGGGTGTGCCAGCCGGGCTCCTCAGGCAGATCGACCTTGAACTCCTCGGCGAAGCGCCGGAGATAGGGCACCGCGCAGTCGGCGATGACGTCGTCGATATCGATCCCTATCCTCATACGGCCAGCACGCTCAGAAGGCGCGTGAGAGCGTCGCGCCAGTCCCCGCGGAAGTGCAGGATCGAGAGGCGGATCTGCCGCTGGCCCACCTGCGCCTTGGGGAAGGTCCGCAGCACCGCGTCCCGCCGCGCCGCCGTGATGTCGGTGCCGAACCCGACCCGCAGCTCCGGCCCACGCGCGCGGACCTCTATGGCGCCGATCGCGATCGCGCGCACCTTGATCTCGACTCCATATAGAAGGTTACGGACAGGCTCGGGCGGCGCGCCGTAGCGGTCGCGCAGCTCTTCTCGGAGCGCGACGAGCTCTTCGAGCTCGCGCAGCTCGGCGATGCGGCGGTACGTCTCCAGCTTGCGCTGCCGGCTCGGGATGTAGTCGTCGGGGATGGCGGTAGAGAGCGAGAGGTCGACCGTGACCTCCGGTGTCGCGGCGGCCCGCGGCGTCCCGCGCAGCTCCTCGATCGACTCGTGCAGCAGCTGCGTGTAGAGCTCGAACCCGACGGCAGTGACGTGCCCATGCTGCTCCGCGCCCAGCAGGTTGCCCGCGCCGCGGATCTCCAGGTCCTGCATCGCGATCTTGAACCCGGCCCCGAGCTCGCTCGCCTCGAAAACTGCCTGGAGCCGCTTGCGCGCGTCGTCGCTGAGCCGCTCCTTCCGGTCGTGCAGCAGGTACGCGTAAGCCTTCTCGGCGCTGCGGCCGACGCGCCCGCGCAGCTGGTATAGCTGCGCCAGGCCGAGCTGGCCGGCGCGGTCGATGACGATCGTGTTCACGTTGGGGATGTCGAGGCCCGACTCGATGATCGTGGTGCAGACCAGCACGTCGTAGTCCGCATCGGCGAAGCCCACCATCACCTTCTCGAGCTGCCGCTCGTGCATCTGCCCATGCGCCACGACGTACGAAGCCTGTGGGACCAGCTTGCGCAGCCGCTCGGCCTCCTGCTCGATCCCCATCACGCGGTTGTGGACGTAGTAGACCTGACCGCCGCGGTCGACCTCGCGCAGGATGGCCTCCTTCAGTAGCTCGTTGGTCTTCTCGACGACGTGCGTCTCGATCGGCTGGCGGTCCTCGGGCGGCGTCTCGATGGAGCTGATGTCGCGGATCCCCGAGAGCGCCATGTGGAGCGTCCGCGGGATCGGCGTCGCGGTCATGGAGAGCACATGCACCTGGCTGCGCATCTGCTTGAGGCGCTCCTTGTGCTTCACGCCGAAGCGGTGCTCCTCGTCGATGACGACCAGGCCCAGGTCGCGGAACACGACGTCCTTCTGGAGCACGCGGTGGGTGCCGATGACAACGTCCACATCGCCCGCGCCGATCCGCTCCACGATCTCCCGCTGCTCGGAGGGCGAGCGGAAGCGCGACAGCATCTCGACCTTCACCGGGAACGTCTCGAGGCGCTCACTGAAGGTCTCGTAATGCTGCTGCGCGAGCACGGTCGTGGGCACGAGCACCGCGACTTGCTTGCCGTCCTGCACCGCCTTGAACGCGGCGCGTAGCGCGACCTCCGTCTTTCCGTACCCGACGTCGCCCACGACGAGGCGGTCCATCGGGCGCGGCTTCTCGAGATCGCGCTTGGTGTCCTCGATGGCCTGGAGCTGGTCGGGCGTCTCCGTGAACGGGAAGGCGTTCTCCAGCTCCACCTGCCAGGGCGAGTCCGGCGAGAGCGCGGCGGCCTGCACCGTCTCGCGCTCGGCGTAGAGGCGGAGCAGCTCGCGCGCGATGTCCTCGGCGGCCTTCTTGGCCTTGCGTTTGGTGCGCAGCCAGTCGGACCCGCCCATCGCGCTGAGAGCGGGCGGCGTCCCGCCGATGTAGCGGGTGATCTTGTCGATGCGCTCCGTCGGGAGCGACGTGAGGCCGTCGGCGAAACGGAGCTCGAGGTACTCGCGCAGCACGCCCACGACCTCTTTCTCGGTGAAGCGCTCGAACAGCGCGATGCCCCGGTCCTCGTGGACGACGTGATCGCCGGGCTTGAGGTCCGAGAGCAGCGTGCCGATGGCGACCCGCCGGCGCCGCCGTACGGGATGCCGCGGCTTCCGGAATCCGAAGATCTCCGCGTCCGTGAAGACGCGCACGCCGAGATCGGGCAGCGCGAAACCCTCGGCCAGCGGGACATGTAGAAGGACGAGCTCACCGTCAGCGGGCGGCTCCGCCAGCTCCTCGCGCGGTGTGGCAAACACCTCGCGCTCCCCGAGCAGGTCCGCGACGCGGGCGGCCTGCGGCGTCGCGACGATGCGCGTGTCCGATGCGCCCGCGGCCACCTCGCGCAGGAAAGTGTCGAGCCGTCCGGCATAGCTGGTGACGCTCCCCCACCCGAGCGCGATCGAGTCGCGGCCCGGGCCCATGCGGACCAGGCCGCGCTCCGCGGCCGCGCCTTCGATCCGGTCGCGGCCGATGTACGGAGCCGGGAACGCGCCGACCGGGAGGCCCTGCCCCTTCAGCTCGTCGCGGCGCTCCTCGGCCAGCTGTTCATGGGTGTCCCAGGCGAGGTCAAGCTCGACGGTGTCCTCGAACACGACCGTCGCGCGGTCGGGCAGGTGATCGAGGAGCGACGCCGTCGCGCCGAGCTGAGCGGCGAAGGCCTCGACCCCCGGCGCGTAAGCGCGCTGCCGCAGCGGCTCGATGATCTCGCCATACGGCGCGAGCTCCTCGTGCGAGACCAGCTTCTCCCAGCCAAGCTCGGCGAGCCGCTCCGCGAGGTCAGGCCCCGCATCGAGCGAGATCTCCCGCGCGGGGAGGACCGTGACGCTCTCGAGCGGATCCTGCGAGCGCTGGGTGACCGGGTCGAATGCGCGGATCGTCTCGATGTCATCGCCGAATAGCTCGAGGCGGACCGGACGCTCGGCGCCCGACGGATGGACGTCCACGATCCCACCGCGCCGCGAGAAGTGGCCGGGCTCGCTCACCTCGGGCACCGGCTCGTAGCCGATGCCGGTAAGCCAGAGGGCGGTCTCGCGCCAGGGCAGCTTGTCGCCGGGCCGCAGCACGCGCGCGCTCGACGCCAGGACGTCGGCCGGGATCGTGTGCTGCAGGAGCGAGCGGAGCGGAGCGACCACGGCCAGCGGGCGGCCCTCGCGAAGACGCCAGAGCGCGGTGAGGCGCTGGTGCACCGCGCCCTGCGACGAGGCCGAGGCCTCGAATGGCATCGCCTCGCGTGCCGGGAATGCGACGACCTCGTCCTCGCCCAGCCAGGCGGCAAGCTCGGCGCGCCAGCGCCGGGACCGTTCCTCGTTCGGAGCGACCAGCAGGAGCGTCCGTCCGAGCCGTGCGACGGTCGCGGCCCACGCGAAGGCGCGCGCGCCGCCGTTCGCCTCGGTCACGAGCACGCGCTCGCGCGCCTCGATCCGAGAGGCGAGATCGGAGAACCGCTCGCTGCGCTCGGCCAGCGCGAGCGCTCCCGCGAGGCGCGCCCGGGTGCGGGTCTGGACCGCGCTCACTTCGCCTCCTCGGCGTTCCAGCGGGCCATGGCCGGCTCGAGGCCGTCGCGGATGGCCACCTCGATGGCCTCGGCCGCGCGCCCGATCATCGCCTCGGCGGTCTCGCGCTCATCGGCCTCGAAGGGCAGCAGCACGTACTCCGCGAGGTCGCGCGGCATCTCGGCGTTCGCACTCGCTGGAGCCACGCCGCAGCGGACCCGCGCGAAGGCCTCGCCGATCTCACCGACGACGGAGCGCATCCCGTTGTGCGTCCCGGGGCCGCCCTTGGCGCGGATGCGGATGCGGCCGAGCGGCAGGTCCACGTCGTCGTACACGACGATCACGTCCTTGGGCTCGAGGCCGTAGCGGTCCAGGAGCTTCCCCACCGCCTGGCCGCTCTTGTTCATGAAGGTGTGCGGCCGCGCGATGGCGACGCGCACGCCGCCGAGGGTGCCCTCCGCGATACGCGACTCGGCGGCCTTCTTGTCGAACTCGAGCCGCGCGCGCTTCGCCAGTCGCGATGCGACCTGAAAGCCGACGTTGTGGCGCGTGTTCGCGTACCCGTCGCCCGGATTGCCCAGGCCAACGATGAGCCGATCGGCCTTGGGCCGTTCCCCGCTACCAAAGGGCCACTTGACTCTCATGGTTTGTCGCCGCGCCTTCGGCGCGGCACTTTTCCTCCTCTGCGGCGGTCAGTGAGCGAGTTCGCTCCAAGCACAGACGCCGAAATGGGCCGCGCTCTCCCGAGCGGGCCCTGGACCGTGGGACTTCTCTTGCGTGTCACGATACCTGCGAATGCGCTTCCCCGAATTCGAGATGGAACGTATGCAGAGCACGTGGGAGCACCGCGTGCGCTACGACCTCTCGGAGTCGGGCGTCGAGCCGCTCACGCTCGTCGAGCTGGCGCCAGAGCTCGGCGCGCTGGGCGAGACGCGACTCGGATACGCCGAGGGCACCGGACGCGAGGCGACGCGTGCTCTGGTCGCGGCGCTGCACCCCGGCGCCACCTCGGACAACGTGCTGATGACCACGGGCACGAGCGAGGCGAACTTCCTCGCGCTCACGACGCTCGTCGAGCCCGGAGACGACGTAGTGGTCGTCCTGCCCAACTACATGCAGCTCCACGGACTCGCGCGTGGCCTCGGCGCGAACGTGCGTGAGGTCTGGCTGCACGAGGACGAGGGCTGGTCGCTCGACCTCGGCCGCCTGCGCGCCGCCATGACCGGCCGCACCAAGGTCATCTGTGTTTGCACGCCGAACAACCCGACCGGCCAGATCCTCTCAGTCGCCGATCTGGACGCCATTGCGGAGGTGGCACGCGATCACGGCGCCTGGATCCTGTCCGACGAGGTCTACCGCGGGGCCGAACACGACGGAGTCGAAAGCGCGAGCGTCTGGGGACGCCGCGAGAGGACGATCGTGACCGGCGGGCTCTCGAAGGCGTACGGCCTTCCCGGCCTCCGTGTCGGCTGGCTCGTCGCGCCACCCGACCAGGTGCGGGCGGCCTGGGCGCAGAAGGACTACACGACGATCGCGAGCGCCAGCCTCAGCGACGTTCTCGCTGAGGTCGCCCTCCGCCGCCGGCCCGAGCTTCTGGCCCGCACGCGCGGCATCCTGAACGCGCGCTGGCCGGTGCTCGAAGAGTGGGCGAAGACGCACGCGCCACGGCTTCACTGGACGAGTCCGCGCGCGGGCGCGATCTGTTTCTTCGGCTACTCGTACGACACGGACTCGGTGCCGTTCGTCGAGGCGCTCATCCGCGACCGCAGCACGATGGTCGTCCCGGGTGCGCACTTCCTGGCGGAACGCCACCTGCGGCTCGGCTTCGGTGTACCCGAGGCCACACTCCGCGCCGGGCTCGCTGAGCTCGACGCCGCGTTCGCCGAGCTTCGCGAGCCCGCTACTCGCGCTTCGGGATAAGGAGCATCGTCGAGACCGCGCCCAGGAGCGCGAAGCCGGCACCGACCGTGAACGCGAGCGGCACCGATGCGGCGACGAGCGCGCCGCCGATGCCGGACCCGAACGGGATCCCCGAGTAGTTCAGGTACATCGACACCGCGAACGCCCGGCCGAACCACGCCGGGTCGGTGCGCCGCTGACGGAGCGAGAAGAGCGCGACGTCGAGGGGACCTGTCCCGAGCCCCATAAGGGCCACCGCGAGCGCAACCGCGATCAGCGAGTCGGCACGCGCAAGTAGCAGGACCGCGCCGGCCACCGCCAGCATCGACAGAGCCAAGAGCGACCTCTCGCGGCCTTCGCTGCCGATGCGTCCCGTCGCCATGGCTGCCACGAGACCGGCGACCCCCATGAGCGCCCAGAGCTGGCCGACGTGAGCGGCGTTGCCGCCGAGGTGCTCGATGACCAGGACGGGCAGGCCGACGATCGCGATCCCGTGCGCCAGGTTCGCCGTGGACACGCCGGCCGCCAGACCCCGAAGGGTCGGGTTGCCGAACACGTACCGGACACCTGCGAGCGACTCCTGCAAGAGCCGACCGCCCGGGACGGGATCGCGCGGGTCGCGCAGCCCGAAGAGGACCGCGGCGGCCGCGAGATGGAGGACCGCGGTCGCGACGAGCGCCATGTGCGCGCCGGCGAAGGCGGCGATGATCCCGGCGATCGGGGCACCGATGATCGACGTGAGCGTGTACCCGCCGCTGTCGACGGCGTTCGCGCGGTCCCAGAGATGGCGCGGGACGATGAGCGGGAAGAGCGAGCGCGCGCCGGCGTGGCCGATCGGATTCGTGAGGGATGTCGCCAAGACCAGGAGCAGCAGAAGCGGCACGCTGAGCGCCCCACCGATCGCCACGGCGGCAATGGCGAAGAGGAACAGCGCGGACGCGATGTAGTCGAGGATCATCAGGCGAACGCGGCCGTGGCGGTCGAGGAGCGCGCCGGCGACCGGCGCTATGAGGATCCCCGGAGCGATCGAGAGGAACACCGCGAAGCCCGCGAGCTCGGGCGAACGGAAGCGCTCCAGCACGAAGAGCACGAGCGCCAGCTGCCACATCGAGCCGGCGGTGCGTGAAAGGAGCGAGCAGACCGCGAGCCGGGGGAACTCCGGGACGGCGAACACGGCGCGGTAAGAGACGACGTCGTTCAAGGGACCGATCGTCGCATGCCGGGCGCCGTCGTGAAGGTGACCCTTGCGACGATCAGGGACGCGTCGCGTAGACGCGGACGCCGAACGGACCGACGCGGACGCCGTCGCCACCGGCAAGGGGGTACGCGAACAGGCCCTCGGGTCGTCCGATGTAGACCCAGTCGCCATCCGGCGACCACCCCGCGAATTGCCCCGGCTGCTCGAGAACGACCGCGCCGGTACGCCCATCCGCGACCCTTGCCGTCGTCCCGAACTGCGGGTTACCCGGCTGGCGCGCATCGGGGCCTGCGAGGGTCATCCCCACCGCGGCGCCCGTCGGCGACCACGCGAGATCCTGCGTGCCGAACCGGGGCTCGAAGGGGTCCACCCACTGCGGCTCTCCGGCGGCGTCCACGACCACGAACGCGCCGTGGGAAAAACCTAGGCCCGCGAGCCGGTAGACCCAGATCCCGATCAGCTGTCCATCCGGAGATGCATCCACCTGGCTGATCCAGGCGGGAAGTTCGGGGCCGGGAACGTCAGCCAGGAGTGGATGAGCTGACAGCGTTCGGGCGTCGATGATCCGGCGCCGCCCCGTATCGGTCAACAGGAAGACGGAGTTGTCGATCCACTGCCGGAAGCGCTGTTGGGCCGGATCGATCACCCCGGAGTCGAACCCGACGAGGCCGCGCGCGGTCCACTGCGCACTCACTCCGGTGTGGGTCGTGACCGGCGCGCCCGACCGCGCGTCCAGTACGACGGTGCTCCTCGTATCGCCCTCGCCGTAATTCGTGACTGCGATCTGGCTCCCATCCAGCGACCAGCTGAAGGTCGGCGCGTGCAGGTTCGCGCTCCGCCATAGCTCCCGTGAGGCGCCGTACACGACGAGCGTGGAGTTCGGCTGCTCCTCCGGTCGTCCGACGACCACGGCGATCCGATCACGGTTCGGCGACCACGCCGGCTGACCGAGCCACCCGCCGGGCGGCGCGGAAACCACTGCCCGAAGCGATCCTGATACGGAAGCCTCGAAGAGCGTTGTCCCGATGACGAAGGCGAGCCTTGCCGCCGGTCCGCCGACCGGCGCCGGCGCCGGGAGCGGCGCGGCCTTCGCCGGAGGGAACCAGACATCAGCGTCCCGAACCCCATCGAGCAGCATGGACACGGCATCCGGAGGAGCGACCGACGCATTCGAGTCAGGGATCTTCGAGGCGAACATCCGGACGACGCGCGAGTCGGTGATGCCGATCGCGTCGTCTCCGCTGGCGGGCACGATCACGCGGCGGATCGTGCCCGCCTGCCAGGGAGTGGGTATGAGCTGCTGGCCGACCAGGTACGTCGAGCCCGGCGACGCGATAACGAAGCGACCATCCGAGAGTCGGCCCAGGAGCCGGAATGACTCCAGGTGCCGATCGGCCTCACTGCGTGCGTCGCTGCCGTCGAGCGAGGCGCTCCAGATCCCACCGTTCGCCCACGGCCCGCCCGCCGCGTCGGCGTGCACCCAGGCGCCGCCCGCGAAGTACAGCCGACCGTCGCCGCCGAGCATCGGCGAGGTCGCGTGCATGCCGCTGACCGGCCAGATCTCGCGTGTCTCCCGATCGAGGCGCGCGATCATGCCGCCACGCGTCTCGATGAACAGCTCGCTCTCGGAGATCCATCGTCCGGCGTAGGTGTCTCCCAGCTCGGTCGCACGGACCCACGGCGGAACGCCCACCATCGGAAGGGGCGGCACATCCGGAGGCTGCTGGCGGCGGCGCTCCGGCGGAACTTCGACCAGGTACACGTCGCTCGGGCGGTTACGCAGCCCGTGCTGCTGGAGGGTGAGAGCGATCCATCCCGCGCTCGGTGAGAGGCTGTACCCGACGATGCGGAGCTCCTCGCTCAGGAGCTCACGGGGCATCTGAAGCGCCGTCCCCTTGCCGTCGATCCCCGCAACGACGACGCTCGTGTTGCCCCGGATGTAGGCCACGCTCGAACCGTCTATCGACCATCGCGTCGACGCGATCTCGAGCGTCGCCGGCTCCCGAACGAGCGGCCAGGCGCGACGCCCATCGAGGTCACTGACCCACAGCTCTGACTCGGCGTCGCTCACGCGCTTCCAGTAGGTCATGCGGCCGGTCCCGGAGAGCTCGGCGCGCGCCGTTGGTGCCGCCGAGACCTCCGGAGCAGGCTCATAGACCGAAGCACCGACCGCGATCGCGGACGCGAGCACGACCCCCACGGAGGCGAGGGCATAGGGAACGAGGGCCCGCATGCGGGTCACACCTTCCATACCTGCACGCCTGGGGCGCGGTTCCTCGCACGTCGCTTGCACGGGAGACACGCAGCCTGACGACAAGGAGGTCTTCGCATGGGTATCAGCCAGATCCTCGCGATCGTGGCACTCGTCTGCGGCGTCCTGCTCCTCATCCCGGGGACATGGTCCTCGCTACCGCTGGCCGCGATCGCGATCATTTGCCTCGCACTCAACCAGACCGGGTTCCTCGCTCGGATCCGCTGACCCGGAGCGCGCGCGGAAGCTGGGACCAGCCTGCGGGCTACCCAGCAGGCGCACGCACGCCTAGGATGCGCCGACGGTGTCAGCGCCGGTGCACCTGCTCGAGGCAGGGGTCATCACCGAGCAGCGGTACCTCGGGATGGCCGAAGCCCCTGCCGCCCTGGCCCACGACGTCGCCTCGGCCGTGGGCCCGGCGAAGCGCGTCCGCATCCCCTTCCTGCCGCGTGACCGCTACATCACCGCCGCCCGCGAGTCCTGCCGCACGCTCGCCGACGCGGTCAGCGCGTCGCTGCGCGACGGAGCCCGCCCGGTCGTCCTGGGAGGCGAGTGCACGATCGTCGCGGGCGTGGTGCCGGGCGCGCTGGTAGTCGAGCCCGACCTCGTGCTCGTCTACTTCGACGCACACGGCGACTTCAACACGCTCGCCACCACGCCGTCGCACTTCGTTGGTGGCATGTGCCTGGCGCACGTGTGCGGCAAGAAGCTGGCGCCGCTCCTTTGGCCGG
>CAZTAI010000010.1:0-19453 GCA_964611555.1 uncultured Chloroflexota bacterium
GTCAGCGCGCGGCGAGATCCCGAGGACCGGCCCGCGCGGCGGCAAGCGCTGGAAGCCGCGCTTCTTCGTGCGCCGATCCGCTTGGCATGTGCTCGACCACGCCTGGGAGATCGAGGACCGCTCTCATTAGCCGCCGCGGATGGGCTGTCCTCGCCCGAGGCGACGTAGCCTAGGTGAGCTTGCTTGGGCTGACGCGTAGTCGTGTCGTGATCATCATCGTCGAGGCGGCTGTCGGTGCGCTCGCCACATGGGTGATCGGTCAGGTCGTCAGCAACTCGGACGTTCGGGACGTGGGCGTGGTCTTCATCTGGCTGGCAGTCATCGTCAGCGTTGCGGTTGCCTGGCCTTCAGGAGAGACCGGAGCGGTCAAGCCCTTTGACCTCGCGTTCGCAGGTCTCGACTTGCAAGTCATGAACCCGGGCTCTGTTCGGGTCGCGATTGTCTTACAGAACTTCACTGAGGTGCCGGTCGAATACCTTGTCGAGTCCTTCGTCGTGTCGCTTGACGGCAGGACCGCCGTCGACCCGAAGTTCGACAACTACGGCAGCGTCGTCCAGCCGAAGCAGAAGCAGTCGTATCGCTATCCGGTCATTGACGGCATCGACCTAGCAAAGTCGCCACTAGTCGGAAAGTTGGAGGCTCGGTTCACGTACGGTCGTCCGAGCGGAAAACACGCGTTTCGTTCGTTCAGACAGCTTCGATACTCGATGTTTCAGATGGGTCCGAACACGTATGGATGGGACTACTCAATCGAGTCAGAGCGAGAAGAAGCCATACGGTCCTGAGAGCTACGTCGGGCGGATGACCGCCGGGTACTCGGGGAAGTAGCGCTCGATATCGGTGATGCGGAACTCGCGCAGGATCGACGTGGCGGGCTCGCGCTCCAGCAGGAACTCGAACGAGCGCCGTACCAGATCGATCGGGTCGGTCGCCCCGTAGCGCTCGAGGTCCTCGTCGGCGACGCGCACGATGTGCTCGGTCTTCTCGCCACCGGCATTCACGCGCACCGTCGCCGTCGAGCTGCCTTCGTCGCGCTTGATCGTGATGTCGATCGCGTTCTGCATGCCCCGAGCGTACGGCCGCGCTAGCCGATCGCGCGCAGGAGCGCGACGAGCGCGATCCCGGCGAGGACCGCCAGCAAGAGGTTCTTCCGCCAGCGGGCGACAGCGATCACGACCGCCGCGGCGACGAGCTCCGGGCCGAGCGCCAGGCGCTGCTCGGGCGCGATCACGCCGGCACCGGCCAGGGCCGCGATGACGGCGATCGGCAGGTCGTCCAGGTAAGCGCGCAGACGCTGGCCGGGACGGAACGTCACCAGCAGCGGGAGCGAGCGCGTCATGTATGTGGCGAGACCAGATCCGACGATGGCGACCCACTCGGTCATCGCGGGGCCTCGGCGTGGACGTCACGCCCTGGCTCCTCGTCACGCACGACGAGCCTGGCTACGAGAGGGGCGAGAGCTCCGGCAACGACCACGGCCACCACCGCCAGGCCCATCCCGCGGAGCAGTCCGGCCGCCCCCGCGGCGACCAGCGCGATCACGACGTCGCGCCGGCCGCGGATCCCAAGCACGACGATCGCGATGAAGGTCGCGGTGATCGCGAAGTCGAGGCCGACAACGCGTGGATCCGGAACGGCGGGTCCCGCGAGGACGCCAACGATCGTTCCGAGGTTCCAGAGCACCCACATCGCGGATGCGAACGTGGCGTAGTACGCGAGGCTGCGACCGCCACGCCGGTACCAGCTCGTGCCCATCGCGAATGCCTCATCGGTCAGCACGTACGCGAGGCCGAGGCGCGTCGGCAGGGGTCGATCGCCGAAGTGCGGACGGAGCGATGCGGCCATCAGCAGGTGGCGCAGGTTGATGAGCAGCGTCGTTGCGATCACCACGAGCGGTCCCGCTCCCGAGCGGAAGAGCTCGAGCGCCACGAACTGCGAGGCCCCGGCGAACATGATCACGCTCATCCCCGACGTCTGGAGCGCGTCCAGACCGGTCTCGCGCGCCAGGATCCCGAACGGCACGCCAACGAGGAAAGGCGTGATGAGCACCGGCCACCCTTCGCGTAGCGCGAGGGCGGCCGCGGCGCGCGGCTCGGCTGTCGTGATGGCGGCGATCGACCGAGCCTACGAGAGCCGATCCTGTGTGTACCGCGATACGCTCCCGCGTCGTGCCAACCATGGCGTGGGTGTTCCCGGGGCAGGGCTCGCAGCAGGTCGGGATGGGGAAGGCGCTCGCGGAGCGCTATCCGGTCGCGGCGGGTGCGTTCGACGAAGCGAGCGATGCCCTTGGCTTCGACCTCCGCGCGCTGTGCTGGGACGGTCCCCAGGACCAGCTCGATCTCACCGCGAACGCTCAGCCGGCGATCGTGACGACGTCGGTGGCGGCGCTCCGCGCAGCAATGGAGGAAGGACTGCTCGGCACAGGCGAGTCCGGACCGGCCGACCCGGTCTGCCTGGGACACTCGGTAGGCGAGTACTCCGCCCTGGTCGCAGCCGGCGCATTGGAGCTCGCGGACGCCGTGCGTCTCGTACGCAGACGCGGGGAGCTGATGCAGACCGCGTCGGCCGGCGGCATGGCCGCGATCATCGGTCTCGAGGTCGATGCGATCGAGCGCGCCATCGCGGGGACCGGGGCGGTCGTCGCGAACGACAACGCGCCCGGACAGGTCGTCATCTCCGGCTCGACCGAATCGCTGGAAACGGCGACCGCCGGGCTCAAAGCCGTCGGCGCCAAGCGCGTGATCCCACTGCGTGTCTCCGGGGCCTTCCATTCGCCGCTGCTGCGCGAGATCGCGCCAGAGCTGCGCAGTGCCATCGATGGCGCGCGCTGGAGCGCCCTTCGTCTTCGGGTCATCGCGAACGTGGATGCAGAGGTCCACGAGCACGCCCGAGACTTTCCGGAGCTGCTCGAGCGTCAGGTCTGGTCGCCCGTCCGCTGGGTCGCGTCGGTCCGGCGTGCTGCCGCCGAGGGCGCTGACACGTTCATCGAGTTCGGCGCCGGCAACGTCCTCACCGGGCTGGTGACGCGGATCCTCCCCGGCGTGCGTGCGATGAACGTCAGTGACCCGCCCACGTTGGACGCTGCACTGCCCCTTCTTCGCGGAATGTAGTCTTGGCCCCGAAGAGGCGCGGAGGTCAGGAGACGTCCGTAAGCGCCTCCTGGGGGAGCTTCCACTTGTCCTTCGACAAGGTCCTCATCGCCAATCGTGGCGAGATCGCGCTTCGCGTCATCCGCGCCTGTCGCGAGCTGGGGATCCAGACGGTGCTCGTGTACAGCGAGGCGGATGCGCACAGCCTGCCGGTGCACCTCGCCGACGAGGCGATCTGCATCGGTCCGGCGAGCGCGCGCGACAGCTACCTGAACATCCCGGCGATCATCTCCGCGGCGCTCATCTCGGGAGCCCAGGCGATCCATCCCGGCTATGGGTTCCTCTCCGAGAACGCGGACTTCTCCGAGGTCTGCCGCGAGCACGGCCTGGTCTTCATAGGCCCGCCGCCGGAGGTGCTCGCTCGCTTCCACGACAAGGCCGCTACGCGCACGCTCATGAAGCAGTTCGGGCTGCCGCTCGTGCCCGGGTCCGACGGTCCCGTGCGCACCGTCTCCGAAGCGCTTCGCATCGCCGAGGCCATCGGCTACCCGGTGATGCTGAAGGCGCGCTCAGGCGGCGGAGGCCGCGGGATGCGCAAGGTGGAGTCGGCCAAGGACCTGCAGCGGCTCTGGGACCAGGCCCGCGCGGAGGCCAAGGCGTCGTTCGGCGACGAGGGCGTGTACCTCGAGCGGAACCTCGAGGGCGTCCGGCACATCGAGGCGCAGATCCTGGCGGACGAGCACGGCGGCGCGATCTGCCTCGGCGAGCGGGAGTGCTCCATCCAGCGCCGCAACCAGAAGATGATCGAGGAGGCGCCCTCGGCGTCGATCGGCCTCGAGCTGCAGCACCGTATCGCGAAGCTCGCCGTCGACGCGGCCCTGCGGAGCGGGTACCGGAACGTCGGCACCTTCGAGTTCCTGGTGGACAAGGACGACAGGCTGTACTTCATCGAGGTCAACGCGCGCATCCAGGTCGAGCACACCGTCACCGAGATGGTCACCGGGATCGATATCGTCAAGGAGCAGATCGCCCTCGCTACGGGAGAGCGGCTCTCGTTCTCGGAGGAGCAGATCTGGGTGAACGGCCACGCTATCGAGTGCCGCATCAACGCTGAGGACCCGGCTGCGAACTTCCGGCCCTCGGCCGGCATCCTGTCCACGTACATGGCGCCGTCGGGTCCGGGCATCCGCGTGGACTCGCACTGCTTCCAGGGCTACGAGGTCCCGCCCTACTACGACTCGCTGCTGGCGAAGGTGATCGCCTGGGGTCGCGACCGCACCGAGTCCGTCGCCCGCATGCAGCGCGCGCTCGATGAGACGACCATCGTCGGGGTGCCCACGAACCTCCCGGCCCTCAAGAAGATCATGGCGAGCGACCTGTTCCGTGACGGCAAGGTCACCACGCACCTGATCGACACCGTCGGTGTCGAGAGCTTCGTCGCCTCCTGATGCTCGACAAGCAGGGCATCGAGGCGATCATCCCGCACCGCGACCCCTTCCTCCTGATCGACCGCATCGTCGAGCTGGAGCCGGGCGTGCGCGCGGTCGCCGAGCACGAGTTCACCGGCGAAGAGTGGTATCTGAAGGGCCACTTTCCGGGCGAGCCGATCGTGCCCGGCGTGATCCTCGTCGAGTCATGCGCCCAGGCTGCCACCGTGATGGCGCTGTCACTGCCCGAGCACCGCGAGGGACTTGGCCTGTTCGCCGGCATCGAGGAGATGCGCTTCAAGCGCATCGTTCGGCCCGGTGACGTAGGCCGCTTCGAGGCCGTCATGGAGAAGTTCCGCCACAGCTTCGCGCGCGTGAAGGTCCGCGCGCTCGTAGGCGACGAGGTCGCCGCCGAGGGCACGATCCTGGCGATCTTCCAAGCGCGCCAGAAGTGACCCGCAGCGTCGAGATCGTCGGGGTCCCCATGGACCTCGGCGGTAACCGCCGCGGTGTGGACATGGGGCCGTCCGCCATCCGGTACGCGGGGCTCGAGGCTCGCCTCGAGCGTCTCGGGTACACGGTCCACGACCGCGGCAACGTCCCTGTTGCCGACCGGGCTGAGGCCGCGGACGCGCCCGACGGTGAGACCACGGCACGCCTGCGGCACCGGGCGCACCACGTGGTGGAGATCGAGCGCGCCATGATCGCGCTCGCGGGCGTGGTCGAGCAGATCGAGCGGCGCGGAAGCCTTCCGATCGTGCTGGGCGGTGACCACTCGATCGCGATGGGCACGCTCGCCGGGATCCGCAAGGCGGGCCGTCGCTCCGGAGTGATCTACATCGACGCCCACGGCGACATCAACACGCCCGAGACGACACCCTCGGGCAACGTCCACGGGATGCCGCTGGCAGTGGCGGTGGGCCTCGCGACGGAGCCTTTCGCCAAGGAGCTTCGCGGCTCCGTAGATGGGGCCGCGTGCGTTCTCCTGGCGCTACGCGACGTGGACCGTGACGAGAGCCGCAACATCAAGAAGGCCGGCGTCACCGCGATCACGATGGCCGACATCGATCGCCTGGGGATGAGCTCGGCGATGGAGCGCGCGATCGCCGTCGCCTCGAAGGGTGACGGCATCCACCTCTCACTCGACGTCGACGCGATCGACCCGGATGAGGCACCCGGCGTCGGGACTCCGGTGCGGGGCGGGCTCACCTACCGCGAGGCGCAGCTGGCGATGGAGATGCTGGCCGCCTCCGGGAAGCTGCGCTCTATCGAGGTGGCGGAGGTGAACCCGATCCTCGACCGGGAGAACCGTACCGCTCAGCTCGCCGTGGAGTTGATCGCCAGCGCTCTGGGGCAGACGATCCTCTAGCTCGAGACCTGGCGCTCCATCAGGTCCGCGACCTCCTGGTGGCCCTTCTCACGCGCGAGGTCGATGGGTGTCTTCCCGTCCTTGGCGGTGATCCGCGGATCCGCGCCACGGGCCAGCAGGAGCTCGGCGACCTCGGTGTCGCCCAGGAACGCCGCCGTGTGGAGCGGCGTGGTCCCCGAGCCGCTCTGCGCGTTGACCGGAGCGCCCGCCTCGGCCAGCGCGCGGACGATGGTCATGTCGCGCGTGCCCGCGTCGCTGGCGGCGGCGGAGTGCAGTGCGGTGAAGGCCTGCGGGTTGCGCGACGCCGGCGCGGGATCGGCCCCGCGCTCGAGGAGCAGCTTCACGACGCCGGGCCGCTTGAAGAACGCGGCCAGGCCCAGCGGGTGGAAGCCGTCGGGTGCGAAGGCGTTGGCCATTGACGCGTCCTCATCGAGCAGCTCCCGCGCTCGCTCCACATCACCGGTGGCCGCCGCTTCGAAGATATCGAGCTGAGGCTTCCGGGCCAGCAGCAGCACGCAGATCTCCGGCTTCCCGTGGTAGAGGGCCGTGAGCACGGCCGACGTGCCGCCGGGCTCGCGCGCTTCCGCGAGACGCGGGTCACCGGCGACGAGGCTCGCGACGGTCGCCCGTGCGCCCCTCTTGATGGCCTCGAACAGCTCAGCGCTCACAGGCTGCCCTCCTCGGCCCGGCAGCGTAACTAGACTTGATCTCAGATGGATCGCGAGCCGCGCAGGCGCGTCGTCATCACCGGACTCGGTCTGGTGACGCCCGTGGGTCTCGATGTCGAGAGCTCGTGGGCCGCCGTGCAGGCGGGAAAGAGCGGTATCGGACCGATCACCCGGTTCGATCCGGAGGGCCTCGAGACGAAGATCGCCGGCGAGATCCCGGCCTTCGACCCGCTTCAGTACCTCGACCGCAAGGAGGTCCGCCGCACCGACCGCTTCGCGCAGTTCTCAGTGGCCAGCGCGGCACAGGCCATCGCCGACGCGAAGCTCGACATCAGTGCGGACCTGGCACCGCGGGTCGGTGTCGTATTTGGTTCGGGGATCGGCGGCGTCTCGACGCTCGTCGACAACATCATCGCCCACGAGAAGGATCCGCGGCGGGTCTCGCCATTCATGATCCCGATGATGATCGTCGACATGGCCGCGGGGGAGATCGCCATGAAGTTCCATGCCAAGGGACCCAACATGGGGACGGTCTCCGCGTGCGCTTCCAGCGCACACGCCATCGGGCTCGCGGCCGACACGATCCGCCGTGGCCAGGCCGACGTGATGCTCGCCGGTGGGGCCGAGGCCGGATTGATCAAGGTGGCGATCGGCGCCTTCAACTCGATGCACGCGCTGTCACGCCGGAACGACGACCCGCAGAGGGCCTCGCGCCCGTTCGACAAGCACCGTGACGGGTTCGTCTTCGCCGAAGGCGGAGGCTGCATCGTCCTCGAGGAGCTCGAGTTCGCCCGCGCGCGCGGCGCGCGGATCCTGGCCGAGATGGGCGGGTACGGCGCGACCGCGGACGCGTACCACATCACGGCGCCACCCGAGAGCGCGGAAGGCGCGGTACGCGCGATGCGTATGGCTCTCGAGGACGCCGCCGTCGCGCCCACGGACATCGGGTACGTGAACGCGCACGGCACGTCGACGCCGGCCAACGACGGGTCGGAGACCCGTGCGCTCAAGACGACGTTCGGAGATCACGCGTACCAGCTCGCGGTATCGAGCACGAAGTCGATGACGGGTCACACCCTCGGCGCTGCCGGCGCCATCGAAGCGATCTTCTGCGTGCTCGCCATGCGCGACGGTGTCCTCCCGCCGACCATCAATCAGGAGGTCGCGGACCCCGATTGCGACCTCGACTATGTGCCGAACGTCGCGCGAAAGCGCCAGGTGGACCACTCGCTCTCGAACTCGATGGGCTTCGGGGGCCACAACGTCGCGCTCGTCATCAGCCGCTGGAAGGGCGCCGCCGCGTGACAGCGGCGGATACAAGGAGGGCGGCCCTGGAGCTGGTCACGGCGCTCCTCGAGCGCCTGCGCTCGGCGGACGTGAGCGAGCTCGAGGTCCGGGAGGGCGGCATCCGGGTGAAGGTGTCGAAGGACGACGAGGGCGCCGGCCGGTGGGTCGCGTACGGTCCGGAGGCTCCGGCGGGAGAGGCCCCCGCGTCCAGCAGCGCCGCCGCTCCAGCGCGACGGGCCGCTCCAGCGGCGGCAAAAGCTGTCGCGATCACGGCGCCGCTGACGGGCATCTTCTACCGCTCGGGATCGCCCCAGGCACCGCCCTTCATACAGGTGGGCACGGCGGTAAGCGTTGGCGACGTTGTCGCGCTGATCGAGGCCATGAAGCTGTTCAACGAGGTCCGTTCCACGGTCGCCGGGCGCGTGAAACGGGTCGCCGCGGAGAACGGCCAGCTCGTTCGCGCGCACCAAGCCCTATTCGAGCTCGAGTGAGCCCGAACGTCTGCGTCATCTGCCACCGTCCCCTCGGCGAGAGTCCCATCAGGCTCCGCTACGAGATGCGCGGCTACTCCTTCGACCAGGAGGCCTGCAAGCGGATCTTCCAGGAGAACCCCGACCGCTACCTGGATGCCTCCGGAGAGGTGCTTCCGGAGCCGCGCAACTGACCGGATAGCGTCCTCGCGGAGGCCGGGTCGGCAGGCTTAGCATCCCTCGACCGAGGTGCAAGGGGGCTGATGGCCACGATCCCCGAACAGCGGCAGGGCGAGCGCGCGGTACCGCTCCTCATGCGCGCGACGGAAGCCCTACTTCTCGCGGCATACGACGAGGAGGCCGTCCTCGCGACGGCTTCGAATCTCCTCGGTGAGCACTTTGGCTATCCCGCGCGTTACGTCCTTCTCTACGACAAGACCCGCGAGGAGCTGTATATGGCGCACGGCGCCGGCCCAGACTCGGAGCTCGCGGCGGTCAAGGCATTCCGAACGAAGCCAGGTCGCGGGCTGACCGGGATATGCGCGCAGACCCGCGCGATCGTGAACGTCGGCGACGTTCGCAAGGAGCCGAGGTACATCGGGCTGGTCAAGACGTGCCGCTCCGAGATCTGCGTGCCGCTGCTGGTGCGCGACGACCTGCTCGGTGTGCTCGTCGTCGAGAGCACCGAGATGAACGCGTTCGGCCCGCACGACGAGGAGATGCTTACGGCGTTCTCGCAGGTGACGGCGCTCGCCCTTATCCACGCCCGGGCCGACCAGCGGCGGCGCAAGGACCTGGCGGAGCTGCAGACGGTGAACGAGGTCGCGACCGCGGCCGCATCGCTCGATCTCGACGCGAGTCTCCGCGCGGCGGTCGATGGATTCCAGCGCGCGACGTCCTCGGACTCGACGGCGATCTACCTCTGGGACGAAGCCGAGGAGCGGCTCGTCCTCGGGCACCTCATCTTCGACCCGCAGTACTACCCGCCCGACTACGAGCAGCGTGTGCGCGAGCATCCGCTCCGGATGGGTGAGGGCATGGTCGGGTGGGCCGCGCAGGAGCGCCGCGCCGCGATGATCGACGACGTTGCGAAGGACCCTCGCCCGCAGCCCGTACAGGGCATCGCGCTCACGTCGAAGGCCGCGATCGTCATCCCGCTGGTGGCAGAGGATCGGCTGCTCGGCGTGATCCGCGCGGTGAAGATGGGTGTGGGTAGCTACAACAACGACCAGTTCCGCTTCGCGCAGACCCTCGGAAGCCAGGTCGCCCTGCTCCTCGCCGCCGCGAAGGCGCACAACGAGCAGTCGCGCCGCATCGTCGAGCTGTCCGCGCTCCACGAGGTGAGCCGCCGCCTGTCCGACGCGTCGCGCCTGGCCGAGGTGCTCTCGTACGTGATCGACGGGGCCGTCGGCCTGACGGCGGCCGAGGCCGGTGTGATCTGGCGGCTAGGCGAGGACGAGCGATTCTTCCTGGCCGCGAGCCACAACCTCCCGTCGGAGCCGATCTCGAAGCTGCCGCCGGACGATCCCGACAGCGTCAGCTGGCGCGTGCTCGAGAGCGGTCGACCCCTACGGATCCCCGACGTCCAGGCCCTGGGCCCGGGCTGGTACTCGGAAGTGCCGCGGCTGCGCGGCCTGCTGGGGATACCGCTACGGAGCGAAGGCCGAAGCTACGGAAGCCTGATCCTGCTTCATTCGGCGATCGATCACTTCAGGCCGGAGCACGAGCGTCTGCTGGAGGTCCTCGCCGCGCAGGCCGCTGCCGCCATCGCGCGCGCTGAAGCGCTGGAGGAGGCGCAGCGCCTCGCCATCACTGACGCGCTGACCGGCCTGTTCAACAGCCGCTATTTCACCAACCGTCTCGCTGAGGAGATGCAGCGCGCGCAGCGCTACGGCCACGAGATCGCGCTGATCATCGTGGACAGCGACGCGCTCAAGCTGGTGAACGACCGGCTCGGTCACGCCGCCGGCAACGAGCTGCTGACGGCGCTCGCGCGCACGGTCCGCCAGCACGTCCGCGCGAGCGACCTCATCGCCCGGTTCGGTGGCGACGAGTTCGTGATCCTGCAGCCCGAGACCGACCTCGGGTCCGCGAAGGCCACGGCCGAGCGCATCCGGTCCGCGGCGTACGCGGCGTCCGACGCGGCCGGCGTGGAGCGCAGCGTCTCGGTCGGCGTCGCCACGTACCCGGGGTCGGCCCGTGACGCCGACGGTCTGTTCAAGTCGGCCGACGAAGCGCTCTACCGAGCCAAGCGCGCCGGCAAGAATCGCGTCGAGGTCGCCCCGCCCGCTCCGGCGGTCCGCTAGATCCCGAGCCCCAGCGCCGTCGCCGCGATGTAGGCGACCGATAGCGCTCCCGCGAGCCCGGCGAAGGTCCACGACAGCACCGAGCGGATCCTGCCGCTGACGGCATCGCCCATGACGGCCGGGTCTGTCGCGAGGCGCACGATGAAGATCAGCACGATCGGCAGGAGCAGCCCATTCACAGCCTGCGACACGAGGATGACCGGGAGCAGCGAGGCCTCCGGCACGAGCAGAACGACCACGGCGCCGGCGCCCAGCAGCAGTGTGACGAGGCCCATGAAGACGGGCGCCTCGCTGAAGCGGTGGCTGATGCCTGACTCCCAGCCGAAGGCTTCGCAGATCGCGTAGGACGTCGAAAGCGGCATGACCACCGCGCCAAGCAGCGACGCGCCGAGCAGACCCATGCCGAACAGCGTCACCGAGAGGTCGCCCGCCAGGGGCCGCAGCGCGCCGGCCGCGTCCTTGGCCGAACCGACATCGACGCCGGCGGGGAAGAGCACCGTCGCGGCGACCACGACGATGCAGAACGCCATGACGCCGGCCAGCGCCGCGCCGAGCCAGGCGTCCACCACCGCGTAGCTGGACGATCCACGGTCGATCCCCTTGTCCACGACCGACGCCTGCACGTAGAAGAGCAGGTACGGCGTCACGGTCGTGCCCACCAGCGCGAGCGCCGCCACCAGCACCGCGGGCTCGGAGATCAGCGTCGGCACGAAGCCGGCGCCCACCGCCGACCAGTCGGGACGGAGGACGAACACGCTCAGCGGGTATGCGATGTAAGCGAGAAGCAGCAGCAGCAGGGCGCGCTCGACCACGCGGTAGCTGGCGAAGACGATCAGCGCCCAGATCACCAGGCCGGCAACGGGCACGGAGATAGTGATCGGCACGCCCAGGAGGGCCAGGCTCGCGGCGATGCCCGCGAACTCCGCGATCACGTTGCTCCCGTTGGCGACGAAGAGCGCCAACATCGCGACGATCGTCCAGCGGACCCCGAATCGCTCGCGGATCAGATCCGAGAGGCCCTTCCCGGTCGCCGCGCCCATGCGCGCGCAGGTCTCGAGCATCACCAGGAGCGACGCGCTCGCGATGAGCAGGAGCCACAGGAGCGCGTACCCGTAGTGGGCCCCGACCGTGGTGTAGGTCGTCACGCCGCCTGCGTCGTTCCCGGAGAAGCCCGTGATGAGGCCCGGACCCATTACCGCCAGGAACGCGATGAAGCTGGCGCGCCTCGTCGCGGCGGTGCCGCGCACGCGGCTCAGGCCGCGTATCCCCTGGCGTACCGGCCCGATGGTCACGCGCGTGCGTGGGTCATCGCGCTATGGACCGCAGGGACCTCTTCTTCCAGCCGCGCGGGAGCATGAGCTCGACCACGTCGTCGATCGTCACGGACCCGAGCAGACGGCGGCGAGCGTCGATGACCGGGAGAGCGAGGAGGTCGTACTTCGCGATCATCGAGGCGACGTCCTCCTTGCTCGCGCCCGCATCGACGGCCAGGACGTGCGGATCCATGATCTCGGAGAGCGGCGACGGCGGGTCGGCGACCACGAGATCGCGGAGCGAGATGACCCCCTCGAGCTTGCCCTCGCCGTTCACCACGTAGAGGTAGTAGGCCTGCTCCGGGTCTGGTTTCAGCTCGCGCAGCCGCTCGATAGCGACCTGCGCCGTGATGTGGCCGGGGAAAGCGACGACCTCGGTGGTCATGATCCCGCCGGCGGAATCCTCCGGGAAGGCGAGGATGCCCTCGACGTCCTCGCCCTCTTCTTCCTCCATCAGCTCGATCAGCTCCTCGCGCTGTTGCGCCGGCAGGTCCTGCAGCAGGTCGGCGGCCTCGTCCGGCGCCATCTCGTCGAGGATGTCGGCGGCGCGGCCCTCCTCGAGGTCGTTGACGATCGCGACCTGCATCTCGGGCTCGATCTCGGCGAGCGTCTCGGCCGCGGTCTCGACGTCGAGCTGCTCGAACACTTGACGGCGCTCATCGACGGTCATCTCCTCGACAACGTCGGCGATGTCCGCGGGGTGCAGAAGCGCGAGCTTCTGATGGGGCACGGTCAGGCGCACCGCCGCCTCGGACCGCTCGAGAGGCTCGACCAGATGCCAGGGGATGATCCCCCGCGGCAGCTTCCGGCCCACAAGACCGACGACGCGCTCGGCCACGCCCTCAGCACCCACGCGACGCATCAGGCCGCGCACCCCGACGTCGGCGCCGACGAGGCGCAGCTGGCCGCTCGTCTCCTCGAGCTGCAGGTCGTTGACGCGCACGACCTTGGCGCCATGCGTATCCACGATCTGCTTGTCCAGTAGGTCGCGGCCGAGCCTTAACGCATCCGCGGGCAGCGACTCGGGAGCCATCTTCTCGAGGCGCTGGCGCAGCCGCACGTGCGCCGGCTCGATCACGGCGTCGCTCCAGCGGATGACACGCTCTCCGCCGCCGGTCCCGAGGATGCCCCACTGGACCACGGGGAACTGCTCGCGCGGCATCACGGCGACGTCGAGCAGGCGCCCGACCTCGTCGCCACCCGGCTCGAGGACGCGGCGATGCTGGATCTCGCTCAGGTACGGCACGGCGCGAACAGTACGACTGGGCGGTCGGTGGGGGCAGAGCCCGCCGTGCCTGTACCATTCTTGTGTCCCGAACGTGCGCCCTTCGCGTGCGCTTGCGTCATACAGGAGGCAATACGTGGCCACTACCGCCGAGACCACTATCCGAGTACGAACGCTCGCCGATCAGGCGATCGCCGCGGCGCTCGAGTCCGACTGGCAGCGCGCCACAGACCTCAACAAGCAGATCCTCGAGGTCTCGCCCGACGACGCCGAGGCCCGGAACCGCTACGGCCGGGGGCTTCTCGAGCTGGGCAAGCTCGAGGAGGCGCGGGCCGCCTACCAGGAGGTCCAGAAGGCCTTCCCGCACGACCCGATCGCCATCCGGCAGCTCGCCCGGATCGCCCTCCTGGTCGATGACAAGAAGAAGACGATGCCCACCAAGTCCAAGACGCAGACCCGCCTCTTCATAGAGGACATGGGCAAGACCGGCATCCTGCGCCTCATGAACCCGGCGCCGGCGGCCATCGTGGCCCGCTACTCGCCGGGCGCCGAGGTCGAGCTCAAGGAGCAGGAGGGCCTGCTCGCGGTACACACTCGCGACGGCGAGCTCCTCGGCTTCCTCGAGCCGAAGGTCGGCCGCCGCCTCATCGAGCTGATCCGGAGCGGCAATGAGTACGTCGTGGCTCTTGTGACGAACGACCAGGCCAACCCCCGCGTGGCCGTCCGGGAGGTCCACCAGAGCGCCGAGAACGCCCACCGCATCTCGTTCCCGGGGCATCACCGGCCTGTCGAGACCAAGGAGCGGGCGTACATCAAGGGCACCTTCTTCCGTTATGGCGACGAAGACGCCGAAGAGGAAGAGGAAGAGTCCGGAGATGACGAGCGCGCCACCGCCGGCGAGGCCTCTGCGGACGAGGGGATCCTTGAGGAGCCCCTCCCCGTCGAAGCCGACGACGACGACGATGACGACGAGGACGAGGAATAGCTGGCGGCGAGCCGCCGCGGCACTACTCGCCGTTGTTCTCGTCGCGTCCGCCTGTGAGGCAGCACCCCAGCCGAGGGAGACCTCGGATGTCGGGAGCGCGAACGGGCTGGCGCTCGACGCCGGGTACCTCCTCCTTCGCCTCTCCGCGTACGACTACGCGCTAGCGGGGACGCTGAGCGGCGCCAGGACCCACATCGTCTCGATCCCCCGCTACTCGTCGGTCGTTCGCGACTCGGCAGCCAACATCCAGCGCTTCACCGGCAACGCTCTCGGCGCGACCCTGGACACCTCCGGTCCGCTGCGCGACCGGGTCGTCACCCTCGCCGACACGCTCGTCGACGTGTCGCGCTCGTCCACCCGCTATGCGGATGGCGGCGATCCGGCGGCCTTCGCCGAGGTCGTTGGTGGCGTGCGCCAGGCCTGGAAGGACCTCGACGCGCTCTCGCGGATCGTCCGTCCCGCCAACCCGGACCTGCTCGCCACGATCAAGCGCGGCTCGTCGTTCCTGGTCGCGGCCACGCCCGAGAATGTGTATGCGCTCACCGTCGGGCCGTTCGCTTCTTCGAACGAAGCACGTGACGCCGCGCGGCGCATCGGCACGGTCGAGAACGTGAGCACCGAGTCGCCGTTCGTGGTGCGAGTCGGGACCTACGCCCCCCGCACCGCTGGCGAAGCGGCCGTCACCGCGCTATCCGTCAAGGGCTTTTCCGGCGTGCTCAGCGAAGAAGAGCGCTACCGCTTCGGACGGAGCGGGCCGACGCCGGACGCGGAGCTCTGGCGGGAGCCCGAGCGAGTGTTCGACACCTGGGGTGGCGCCCGCCGGGTTGCGATCGCCACGAACGCGGAGTACGTGGCCACCGGATCCGACGACGGGACGGTCGCCGTGTTCAGCGGCGACGGCGCGCTTCGCTCGCTGCCGCGGTTCATCGCCGGCGTGTCGCATCTCGTGTTCAGCGACGATGGCCAGTGGGCCATGGCCGGCGGCATCACCCTCGCGAACCTCGTGCTTCCCGACGGCGTGCGGGTCGGCACCCCGGTGCGCCTCGAGACGCCGGCCACGGAGATCGTCTACGTGCCGGGCGCGAATTACTTCGCCGCGATCGCGAAGGGCACCGGCGAGGGAGGTGTCATCGCCGGCCGCGCTCGGGACGGCGTTCCGCTCAGCCCCGTGTTCCCCATCGCCCTCCCGGACAGCGGCGGCGCGCTCGCGGCGAGCGCCGCGGGCGAGCTCTACTGGGCCTGGAGCGAGAGCGGTACGACCGAGATCGACGTCCTGAACATGGCCGGCGACCGGCAGAAGCACGGTGTGATGAAGGTCCCGGGGACCGTGAGCGATCTCGTGGTGACTCGCGACGGCGCGCACGGCGCGGTCATGACCGATCAGGGCGTGTACCGCTTCGGCCCGCACGCGCCGGACCCATCGGGGACGCTCAAGCGGGTCGGCGATCCGGTGCGGCAGATCGCGCTCGGTGCGGACGGGACCCTCTACCTCATGGCGCAGACCAAGATCACGGCGCAGAGTCTCGGCGGGGAAGATGCCTGGACGTCAGCGCTGGTCGACGGACGCAGGCTCGTCATTGCCGACCGTCCGGTAGTCCTCGACGGCGCCGACAGGCTCCTGACGTTCACGTCCGACGGCATCGCCGAGGACCTGGGTACCAGCGGGACGATCCAGGACATCGCGGCCTCGCCCGACGGCAAGCGGATCGCGGTGCTCGCCGACAGCAGCCGCGTGCAGATCTTCAAGCTTCCCTAGGCGTCTCGGCCCGATCCGTTCGCGGACCAGGATCCACGCGGCGATCAGACCGTCACTCGCTCTGATCTTCTTGCCCTCGGCGGCGCTGCGCGGGCGGTAGGAGATGGGCACTTCGGCGATGCGGCCGCCGCTGCGAAGGATGCGGCCCGTCAGCTCGGCGCAGAAGTCGAATCCGCGGGCACTCAGCCTCGACGCGCGCAGCAGGTCGGTGCTCACGAGCTTGTACCCGGTGGACTCGTCGCTGATGCGCGCTCCGTAGAGGATGCTGGCCAGGCCACTTAGGAGCACGCCGCCCCAGAAGAAGAAGCGGCTGGAGCGTGGATTCGGTCGCAGGTTCCGCGAGCCGTATACCGCGTCGACGTCGCCGACCCGGTAGCGCTCGTACAGCGCCGGTATGTCGCGGGGGTCGTACTCGAGATCGGCGTCCTGCACCAGGATCATCGGTGCGCGAGCGTCTGCCAACGCTGTCGCGATCGCCGCGCCCTTTCCCTGGTTGACCTGGTGACGCAGCAGTCGCGCTTCGGGATACCAGCGCACCCGGTCGGCGGTCCCGTCATCCGAGCCGTCGTCGACGACGATCACCTCGTGCGCGATCGGGACCTCGCGCAGCGAGTCCAGGACGCGCCCGATCGTGGCCGCCTCATTGAAGGCGGGCACGAGGATGCTCAGCTCCGGGGCGGCCCCGTCGCTGCCCGCCGGGCGGGTACCTTCCACTCGATGCACCGCTCACTCCCAATGGCAATACGCACGCCACTCGGCGTGGCGGTCGTTTCCGCAGGCATTGTGCTCGCCCTCGCCCTCGCGCTGAGGCCGGTGACGCCACGTATCGCGTTCAACGATGGCCTCGGATACGACGGGATCTACTACGCCGCAATGGTCCGCGCCATGAGCGATGGGACGGGCGTCGTCCCGGCCGAGCGGCCCCACTACGCCTATCGGCCTTTGCCCATCGCGATCGTGGCCGCCAGCGGGCCTGGAACGAACGCCGAGATCGCTCGCGCATTCCTGGTCATGAATCTCGTATCGCTCGCGCTCGCCGGTGCGTTCCTCGGTGCGACGGTCCACAGGATCTCCGGTGGCGTGCTGTTGCCGGCGGTCGCCGTGCTCTGGTGGGCGGCGCTACCAGGCTCGGTGCGCTGGGCGCTCTACTACCCCGTGCTCGTCGACGGGATCGGACTGTTGCTTCTCTTCGCGCTGGTGTACACGGTCGCGGCGCGATTGCCGCTCTTGTTCACGCTGTTGATCGGTCCAGCCATGCTCGCGCGCGAGAACATCATCGTGCTTGTCCCGATGCTCTGGCTCGTGCTGCTTCAGCGGGGGTTCTGGCGCGCGACCGGGTGGAGCGCGCTCGCGGGTGTCGTCGCGCTCGCCGCCTACGCCTGGGTCCGCATCGCGCCTCCGATCCCGCCTGGTCAGCCATTCGACTCGTTCTTCGAAGCGCGACAGAACCTCGATTGGTTCTTCACGACGACCCGCGCCGAGCGCTTCGCCGCGGCGTGGCCGCTCGCGCTCGGCCTCTTCGCGGTGGCGCCGCTCGTCGCGTGGCGCGCGAGCGCGGCGTTCCTGCGCCGTGAATTGGCGTGGGCGTACTACCTGTTCATCACGGTCGTGCTGATCGTGGTCATCGGCGGGGACTACGACCGCTACTTCCTGTACCTCGTGCCGGGGTTCGCGGTGCTCGCCTTCGGTGCCGCCGCGCATCTGTGGCGATCTCCATTCGTGCTCGCCCTCGTGACCGGGCTGCACCTGCTCGTGGCGCGGTTCGCGTGGCCTGTCGGAACGACCGAAGAGACGTACCTGCATTACAGCGTCGCAACGATGGACGTGACGCGATTGCACGAGTTCTTCGTGGCGGCCGGGGTCATTGCGGCGGTCGCGGCTGCGGTCTTACTGATCGCTGCACGCCGCTCGCATCCGACGCGTCTGTGCCAAGTGGAGCCTGAGGGGACGCCAACGTGAGAGAACGCGGGCCGCTCGCCGCAGCGCTCATTGCCGTCATCGCGATAGTCGTCGTCGTCGGCGTGCTCGCGCTGCCGCGCGAAGGGCCTGTTGCCACCAGTCCCTCGCCCGCGCCGAGCCCAACGGCCACGTCCTCACCAGAGCCACCGGCCTCGCCCTCCTTGGCACCGAGCCCGTCGCTGACGGCATCGCCCTCGCCGTCTCCGGTATTCGGTCGCTTCGTGAACGCCACGCTCGGCTTCTCGGTCGATCTGACGCCGCCCTGGCACCGGTCCGAGTGCTTCTCGTACCGGATCGGCACGGGCGCGTCTTTCAGTGCGGCCGAAGTCTTCATCGTGGTGCGCGACTACGACGCGATCGCGACCGACACCGGTGTCCACCACGACACGGTCGAGGTGCTCGTTGTCGCGAATCCTGATGGGCTCAGCCCGCGAGAGTGGGAGAGCTCCGGGAGACTGCGCATGAGTGCGTTTGGGGCGACGCTCTCAGACGTCACATTTGCCGGACGGCCCGCGCTCAGGGCCGTCGCCGGAGACGCCGAGGCCTACGCATTCGACGAGGCCGGCCTGATGTTCCAGGTCCTTCACTCCGCCTCCGGGACCGGCGCGGCCGAGTCGACCGCTCAGCAGCGCGCGTCGATCGTGTCGTCGTTCCGGCTTCTGAGCGAGGCGGAACGGCGTGCGGCACCGACGCCAACGCCAGCATCGCCGCGAACGCCGGAGCAAGTGGCTGACGTCCTTGCGGAAGGCTTCGCCAAGAAGGATGTCTCGATCCTGGCGACCGTCATCGCGACTGGCTGCATCAGTCAGGGCGTGAACCAAGGCGGCGGATCGTCGATGGACGCTCAGCGTTATCTCGACGAGCTGGCGGACCGTTTCCGGAATGGATTGGTCGTCGAGGTGCGTCCTCGGCCGATCACAGGCGAACGGACTGGACAGCTCCCGACCGTCGTGATCGGCTCGACCTGGAGGGATCCGCTGAACCCGCCGCTCGAGGTCGATCTCATGATCTCGCCGGAAGGGGAGCGCTGGTACTGGCGCGGGAACATCGCGTTCGGCGGCGGTCGGCCCTAGACGACGACGCGATGAACGTCAGCTACCGGGGCGAGCTCGCCCCGCGCTTTCCCGTCGCACCGCTCTGGGCACCCGCGCCGCCCCGGCTTCCGGTCTTCTTGCCGGCCTGCCCGCCCTGTGGGTCCTGAGGCGGCACGGGCTTACGGCGGTTAGGAGCTCGCTTGTCCTTCTGTGTCGGCATCAGGGCTCAGCCTATCCGTTCGCAGTGCCCACCCGCGTGGAGCCAGCGGAGAACTGCGGTCAATGTCGCGGCGCTAGGACGTGCGGGCGATCCTCGCTAGCCTGTGCACTGAATGACCGAGCGGATACGTTCGTTCACCCCGATCGACGTCGTTCCGCTCCCGCGACCCCTGCACCGCTTCGGTAACGCGTTCCCCGCCACGCTCGCCGAGACCTATGCGAACGCGTACGTCGCGCGCCGCGGCGTCGTGCTCGACCCGCTCGCACACCCGTGGTCCGCGGCCGACGCCGCCGACCGCTGCGACCGCCGCGGGGTGTCCCGGTCACCCCAGCCGCTGGGCGCGTG
>CAZTAI010000011.1:0-4091 GCA_964611555.1 uncultured Chloroflexota bacterium
TGTAGCACGCGCGAAGCGCGTGCTTTGTGGGGGGAACCTCAAGCGCAGGGGGGCGCGCGCCGGTTCGCCCCGTCGGGTACCACGGCGCGCCGTCACACGGACAGAGCCTCACTTGGACAGAGCCGCCTCTCGCACCTGCGAGATGAACTCGTCGAAGACGTACTCGTTGTCGCGGGGACCCGGCGCGCCCTCCGGGTGGTACTGATAGGTCCGGATCGGCAGCGTGCGGTGCTGCAGACCTTCGACCGATCCGTCGTTCAGGTTCCGCGACGAGACGAAGAACCCTGAGCTCTCGGGGATCGTCCCCTCGTCCACCTGGAACTCGTGGTTCTGGCTCGTGATCACCACGCGCCCGGTGGCCGTGTCCTGCACCGGGTGGTTGCTGCCGTGGTGCCCGAAGCGCAGGCGCGACGTCGATGCGCCTATCGCGCGGCCCAACAGCTGGTGACCGAGGCAGATCCCGAGGATCGGGAGCGGTCTCGCGGACCCGCGCTGGAGCGCCGCGTCGAGGAGGATCTTCACGCTGCCGCTGACCTGCGGGATCGCCGCGGGGTCGCCGGGTCCGTTCGTGATGACGATCCCCTCGGGCGCCCAGGAGAGGACGTCGCGGGCGCTGGAGGTCGCCGGGAACACCTTCACGCAGGCGCCGCGGCGGGTGAGCTCGCGGACCTGGTTCTCCTTGATGCCCGTGTCGATCAGCGCCACCTTCACGCCCGAGCCCACCTGGCGCATATCACCACTCGATTCGCGCACCAGGGGCCGCTGGGCGAGCGGGGCCGATGTGCGCGCCTTCGCGACGGCCTCCTGACCCACCTCGTCGCTGCCGGCCAGGTGCGGCGGGACCTGGACGACCGCGCCGCGGAGGGTGCCCGCCGAGCGAAGCCTCCGCACGAGCGCCCGCGTGTCGATCCCCGAGAGGCCCGGCACGCCATGCGCCCGGAGGTACGCGTCCAGGTCGACCGTGCCGCGCTCCGTCGTCTGCTGCTGGCGCACGATCAGGGCCTCGACCCAGGGGCGGCGCGACTCCGACGAGAGGTCGAAGGTGCCGTAGTTCCCGATGAGCGGGTAGGTCATGACGACGATCTGGCCGTTGTACGAAGCGTCGGAGCAGACCTCCTGGTAGCCGGTCATGGCCGTGTTGAACACCACCTCGCCGGAGGCACCGGCCGCGTCGCCGAACGCCTCGCCCCACCAGGTGGAGCCATCCTCCAGCCCCAGCACCGCCGCCCTCGTCATCGGTGCATAACTATACGGCTCCCGCGCATAAAGATGCAGTTGCCGCTCGCGGACGAGCTGCGCGCGCTCAGCGGCGCGCGATCGCTTCGGCATCCCGCTCCTTCAGCGCTGCGTCCCGGTACCGCACTTCGCCCCCAACGACCGTCGCCAGCACGCGACCGCGTAGGGTCAGGCCCAGCAGCGGCGTGTTCTTCCCCTTGGAGGTCAGCGCTTCCGCCGTGACCTTCCACTCGAGGCGCGGATCGACGACGACCAGGTCTCGGGGGTCGAGCTCGCGCCCCAGCACACGTGCCGGGCCGCTCGTGAGCGCCCGCACCACCGTGTCGAGCTCCCCCATCCCGGCCTCCACCGCCATCAGCAGGACCGCGAGCGCGGTCTCGAGGCCGCTGATCCCGAAGGCGGCGTCGGCGTACTCGACGTCCTTTCGGACCGATGCGTGCGGCGCGTGATCGGTGGCGATGGCATCTACCGTCCCGTCGGCGAGGCCGGCCCAGAGCGCCCGCACGTCCGCGGCGGTCCGGAGGGGCGGGTTGACCTTGGTCGAAGAGTCGTAGGGGGACGCGCGCCGGTCCTCGGCCTCCCAGACGAAGCGGCGAGACCCCGCGACCCACTCGTCGGTGAGGGCCAGGTGGTGCGGTGTCACCTCGCAGGTGACCGAGAGGCCGTCGGCTTTGGCGCGCCGGACCAGGTCGAGCGAGCCGGCGGTCGAGATGTGCTGCAGATGGAGCCTGGCTCCCACGAGACGCGCGACCGCCACGGCACGCGCGACCGCTGCCTCCTCCGCGGCCGCGGGCATCCCCGGGAGACCGAGATCCGCGCTGACCGCTCCCTCGTGCATGACGCCGCGCGCCGAGAGAGCGCGGTCCTGCGGGTGCTCGAGCACGGGCCGGCCCGACGATCTCGCGTACTCGAGTGCGCTCCGGAAGAGGCGCGCGTCCTCCACCGGGTCGCCGTCATCGCTGAAGGCGACGGCGCCGCTAGCCGCGAGCTCCACCAGGTCCGCGAGCTCGCGGCCCTTGCGCCCGCGCGTGATCGCGGCGACGGGCAGCACCCGCGCACCGCGGGCGGCCTCGGCGCGCGAGGCCAGCTCCGCCACCAGCCCGGGTGAATCGATCGCTGGGTCGGTGTTGGCCATCGCGCACACGGTCGTGAAGCCGCCGCGCAGGGCGGCGGCCGCGCCGGTCGCGATCGTCTCGGAGTCCTCGAACCCGGGCTCGCGCAGATGCGCGTGCAGGTCCATGAGGCCCGGCAGCCGGAGGAGGCCACCTTCGAGTGTCACTGCGGCACCGCCGATGCCAGCAGCCACAGCACCGCCATGCGGACCGCGACGCCGTTCGTCACCTGCCGCTCGATCAGCGAGCGCGCGCCGTGCGCGACGGCCGCCTCGATCTCGATGCCCTCGTTCATCGGCCCTGGATGCAGGACCGGTGCGCCGGAGTGCATCAGGGCCACGCGACGCTCGGTCAGGCCCCAGGCGCGCGCGTACTCGCGTACCGACGGAAGGAGCCCTGACTCCTGCCTCTCGCGCTGGAGCCGCAGCGCGATGACGCCGTCGGCGTCGGCGAGGGCGCTGTCGGCATCGGGCTCGTAGGTCACGCCCGCGGGAAGCTGGCCGCAGCGCCACGCGAGCGGGACGAGCGTCGGCGGGCCCGAGAGCGTGATCCGCGCGCCGAGCGGGACGAGCGTGTGGATGTCGGACCGCGCCACGCGGCTGTGCAGCACGTCGCCGAGGATCACGATCCGCTTCCCGGCCAGATCGCCGAGCTGAGAGCGCAGGGTGAACGCGTCGAGCAGACCCTGCGTCGGGTGCGCATGCCAGCCGTCGCCCGCATTGATCACCGCGCTCGTGGTCCGCTCGGCCACGAAGCTCGCGGACCCCGAGGCGGAGTGGCGCATGACGATGATCTCGCCGCCCAGCGCCTGCAGCGTGCGCACGGTGTCCAGCAGCGACTCGCCCTTCTCGACGGACGAGCCCGCCGTCGTCACGTTGACGACGTCGGCGGAGAGCGCCTTCGCGGCGAGCTCGAACGACACGCGCGTGCGCGTGGACGCCTCCGCGAAGAAGAGCACGACCGTCCGGCCGCGGAGGGCAGGTGTGCGGTGGATCGTCCTGTTCGGGTCGGTGAGGACGGGCAGCATCACCTCGGTCTGGGCGAGCACCGTCTCGATCTCAGCGCGCGACCAGTCGTCCGTCGCGAGGACGTGACGCCTTGTCCACGGCGCCGTCGCTGTAACGGTCATGCAGGCACCGCCGCGCGTACGAGCTCGACCTCGTCGCGACCGTCCACCTCGACGAAGTGGACTCGCACATCGTCGCCGGACTGTGTCGGGACGTTCTTGCCGACGTGGTCCGCGCGGATGGGCAGCTCGCGGTGGCCGCGGTCCACCAGCACCGCGAGACGGATGGCCTGCGGTCGGCCGTAGTCGACCAGCGCGTCCATCGCGGCGCGGATCGTCCGGCCCGTGAAGAGGACGTCGTCGACGAGGACGAGGATGCGGTCGTCGATCTGGAAGCCGATCTCGGTCGTACGCACGACGGGTGCGTTGCCGATCCGGGTGAGGTCGTCCCGGTACAGCGTGATATCGAGCACGCCGAGCGGCAGGTCGACGCCTTCGTTCCGCTTGATGGCTTCGTGGAGGCGCGCCGCGAGCACATCGCCGCGCGCGCGGATACCCACCAGTGCCAGACGGGAGGGATCGCGGTCGCGCTCGACGATCTCGTGCGCGATCCGGGCTATGGCGCGGCGGACATCGTCCGCACCGAGGAGCGTGGTCATCTGCCTCCCCCTTCCCGGTCTCACAGGGCCGGTCCTTAAAGGGACGAGCCGAAGTCTAAGTGGTCGGACCGATCGCGC
>CAZTAI010000011.1:4191-18436 GCA_964611555.1 uncultured Chloroflexota bacterium
CAGGGCCGGTCCTTAAAGGGACGAGCCGAAGTCTAAGTGGTCGGACCGATCGCGCTCGCTCGCCCGGTCGCTAACCTGTCGCGGACTGCCGGGTGGTGGGCCCGGCGAGCGCGAGCGGGGTGACATGGAACGAGCGCCGCTGCGCCCTCGCGGCCGCGCGCTCTGGCGATCCCGGCCGAGGCCGGCGGAGATCGCCACGATCGGCAGCGCCCTGTGCCTGATCGCCTCCGCTCTGGTCCCGGCCTCGGCGGAGCACCGCGGCGGTCTCCTGCTCGCGGCGCTCGCAGTGATCGCGTACTCGATCGTCTGGTACCGCGTGCTGCCGGCCCGCGCGTTCGGCGAATGGCGGTACGAGGTCGCGGGCTCGTTCATCCAGCTCATCGGCCTTTTCACCCTGGTCATCACCGGTGGGGTGGCATCCGACTGGTTCGCGTTCTACCTCTTGCCGGTGATCGCGACCGTGTTCAGCTACCGGCCGCGCGCGACAGCACTCGTCACCCTCGTCGCCGCGCTGGGGATCGTCGTCGCTGCGCTGATCACCGCGGGACGCGAGTCCGCCCGCACGGGTCCGGACGAGATCATGGGCCTAGCCTGGCTTCGCCTGGTCGAGATCGCGGCCGTCGCGGTCATGGCGCTCCTGATCACCCGCGCGATGCACCGTCAGCGCGCGGCGCTCCTCGAGCGCGGGGGCCAGCTGCGCGAGGCGCTCGCCGTCACGGAGCGCGAGGCGCTCACCGATCCGCTCACGGGAGTGCACAACCGGCGCTCGCTGGAGCAGGCGCTCGGATCCGCCTCGAGCCGGGCGGAGCGTGATCACCGTCAGTACGCGGTGCTGATGGTGGACGTGGATCACCTGAAGGCGCTCAACGACCGCGCGGGTCACTCGGCCGGCGACGCGATCCTCCGTCTCGTCGGTCGCTCGGCCGCTGAGGTGATACGCGCGTACGACCTGGTCGCCAGATCCGGAGGCGACGAGTTCGTCATGGTGCTCCACGACACGGGCGCCGAGTCCGCCCACGGGACCGCCGAGCGCATACAGCAACGGTTCGGACAGCTCATCGGGGAGCGCCCGGAGCTCGGCGACATGACGATCAGCGTCGGCGCGGCCACCTGGAAGCCCGGTCGCACGACCAGCGAGCTTCTCGCCGAGGCGGACGAGGAGATGTACGCGGCTAAGCGGAGGCGCAGATAGGTGTCGTAGCGGCCCTCGTGTCCCTGCTCGCCGCAACAGCGGGGGGCCTGCGGCGATGAGCACATGTGAGGAAGATCGCTCTGCTGGCGCTGGTGCTTGTTCTTTCGACCTCGCTCGCCCGTACTCCTGACGCACTGGCGTCGGACCCGCAGCTCGAGCCCGCGCAGGCGCTCGGCGTGAACGACACGGCCGTTTCGCGCGCAGCACCCGAGCCGCGTGCGCAGGCCGCGGCCGTCGGCGTGGCGCAGGAGCTCCGGGCCTACTGGGTGGATGCGTTCGGCGAGGGCTTCTACAACGAGTCCGAGATCGACCGGCTGGTCGCGGACGTGAAGGCCGCGAACATGAACGCGATCGTCGCGCAGGTCGTCCGTCGCGGCGACTGTTTCTGCAACGACTCGAGCCTCCCGCGGACCGAGGCTCCGATCGCGGCGCGTCCCTTCGATCCGCTCGAGAGTCTCATCGCGAAGGCCCACGCGCAGGGCATCGAGGTCCACGCGTGGATCATCACGACCGGCCTCTGGCGCGGGACCACGCCGCCCAAGGACGCGAGCCATGCCTTCAACTCACACGGCACGGCCGCGAGCGGCTCCGACTACTGGCTGACGAAGCGGTCCGACGGCGCCGACAAGCTCGACACCGAGTACCACCTCGACCCGGGTCATCCCGATGCCGCGGACTACGTCGTTCGCATGGCCACGAGCATCGTCCAGAACTACGACGTGGACGGCATCAATCTCGACCGCATCCGCTACCCCGATGGGAACATCGGCGGTGCGCCGTCGTGGGGCTACAACCCCACCGCGCTCGCCAGGTTCCAGGCCGCGACCGGGCGCGCCGACGTCCCCGCGGCACGTGATGCCGAGTGGACCCAGTGGCGGCGCGACCGGATCACGGACATCGTCCGCCGCATCTACGTCGAGTCCTACCGCATCCGTCCGAGCGTCCGGATCAGCGTGGACACGATCGTCTACGGGTACGGGCCGCAGTCGAGCGGTGGCTGGGCGGCTACGCGCACCTACGCGGAGCTGCTGCAGGACTGGGTCGGCTGGATGCGCGAGGGCATCGTCGACCTCAACGTGCCAATGAACTACAAGCGGGATTCGAACGGGGACCAGCGGCGCATGTTCCAGGAATGGAGCGACTACGCGAAGGAGCAGCAGCACGGGCGCGCGGTGGCGATCGGGACGGCGCTGTACCTGAACGACATCACCGGGAGCGTCCGGCAGGTACGGACGTCGATCGAGCCCGCCGGCGGGCGCGCGAGCGCGGGCTGGGTCGGGTACGCGTGGCGCAACCCCGATGACCTCACGGCGGCGTCGACACGTTCGGGGGCGGTGGGCCGCGCGGAGCTCGACCGCGCGCTCACCGAGTGGAGCCACTACGACCCCGGCCAGGCTCCGGTCTTCGCGGGCCCCGCGCTCGTCCCGGCGATGCCGTGGAAGGAGGCGCCCACCACGGGTCTCCTGAGCGGGACCGCCACCGATGTGCGCTACGCGACCGTCGAGCTGCGCAATGCCGCGGGCACGGCAGTGCGGAGCGGCAAGACGGACGGCTCGGGCTGGTTCGGCTTCGTCGATCTCGCACCGGGCGCGTACACGGCGGTCGTCGGGGGTAGGAGCTACACCGCGACCGTCACAGCGGGCGGCGTGGCGACGGCGGCCGCCGCCGGCACGGTGGCTTGCACCAGCAGCGTCGGCCCGGCGATCCCGCCGCCCGCCAGCGTTCGATCGGGGCTGCCCGGCTTCCACGCCGAGTGGTACGGGCAGAGCGGCTACCCGACGCTCTGCCCCGGCGAGCGATCGACCGCGGTGGTCGCGTACTACAACTCGGGGTCGCTCGGCTGGGTCTCAGGGCGCATGGGCGAGGTCGCGTACCTCGGCACCTGGGACCCGGTCCCGGGCCAGGACCGTGCCAGCGCCCTGGGCGGTGACGGCACGTTGGGCTCGCCGCCGACCGGTTGGCCGCGCTACGACCGCGTCGCGGTGCAGTCGCACGAGTACGTCGGTCCGGGACAGATCGCGTGGTTCCAGTTCACCGTCCAGGCGCCGAGCACGCCCGGCACCTACCGCCTCGGCATCCGTCCCCTCATCGAGGGCTCGACGTGGATGGAGGACTACGGCGTCTTCTGGTTCGTGACCGTTAGATAGTCGCGAGAGAGGACGGCGGCTTTGCCGCCTAGGCGCGTGGCGCGGCGAAGAGGATGCCCAGCGAGATCGCGTTGACCAGGGCGTGCGCCAGGATCGGCGCCCAGAGCGTGCCCGTGCGCGCGTAGATCCACGCCAGGCCGGTCGCCAGGACCAGGATCGGCGCAAGGACCCCCAGACCGTGCGGGATCGCGAAGAGCAGTCCGCTTATCAGGGCCGCCGGAACGAACGGCACTCGCTGGGCCAGGCCGGCGAAGAGGACCCCCCGGTAGAGCGTCTCCTCGGCCAGCGGTGCGACGGCGGCACCCGTCAGCAGGTCGAGCGTGATCGCCTCGAGTCCGCTGTGCTGACTGAAGCTCACTACGAGAGGCTGCGGGTTCGGCCCGAAGATGGCGATGCTGACCAGGTTCGCCAGGATCGACAGGACCCACAGGCCAAGCGCGGCCGACAGGGCGAAGCGGACCTCGGCGCCCGACGGCGCACGGAAGCCAAGGCCGCGAAGGTCTGTGTGGAGCAGCCGCGGCGCGAGCACGGCTAGGACGAGCAGCAGCGCGATCGCGCCGCTGGACGTCACGAGGAAGATGTCCAGGGGCGTTCGGTCGTCGGCACCCCGCGTCGCGACCCCGAGGACGAGCACCGCGACCAGCTGGCCGGCGGTCATCGCGACGAAGCCGGCCACGCAGGTCAGTGCGAGCGCGAGCGCGTTCCACCGCGGTCTGCTGGTCCCTGGAGCTGTCTCGCCCGCCTGGACTGGTAGCGCTACGTCTAGCGGAGGCCCGTCCGGCGTGCGCGGATCGCCGCCTGGAGGATCATGTCGGTCCACTCCGTCAGGAGCGGCCGCGGATGACGCTTGAAGACTCCGACCTCGGCGACACCCTGCGGCAGCTCATAACTCCAGGGCAGATTGTGGACGTCGGACATGTAGACGTACGAAGTGACCGGCCGGGGAGAGTCCTGACGGATGGCCCCGATGAGGTCCAGCCGCGCCGGCACGAGCCGCGCGGACTCCCACATCTCACGCTTTGCGACCTCGATGATCGTCTCGCCGCTGCGCCGTGCGCTGGAGGGGAACTCCCATCCGGGGCGGTCAGGGCGGCGGATCCACACGGTGAGGTCGCCGTAGAAGGGGATCACGAGAGCGATCTGTGCTGAGGCCGGCGGGAACTCTTTGAAGGCGGTGTCCCGGCGGGAGACGAAGCTCACATCAGCCACGTCGCCAGATTAGGAAGGTGTCCCGCCGTTCGTCAATGGTCCAGCGGTGTACTTTGCGCGAACGAGCGAGCGACGCGCCGTCGACTGTTACAGCGCGAAGCCCTTACGCGCGCAGCGCGTCGGCGACGCGGAAGGGATCGCTCGCGATGACGCTCGCGGCGTAGAGCTCCATCGCGCCGATGTCACTGGTGCGGTTCGCGGGATCGCCGCGGTCAACGATGCGCGCGTGCGGGGCGAACCGCCGCCAGTCCTCACCATCGGGTGCGAGCGGCGGCAGGTAGAGCGCCATGTTATGCGCCACCACGCCGAGCGAGCGGTACGCCGCGATCGTGCGAGCGATGCCGTCGGCCAGCGAGCTCTCATCGTCACCGGGACGGCCGAGGACGATGACCTCGCGCTCCTTTACCGGTGTGAGCGAGGCGAACACGCGTGCTCGCCCGATCTCCACGCCCAGGCCGAGCTTCTCGTGGACGGTCCATAGGTCGTCGAAGTAGTCGCGCTCGCTACGCGCCTGATACGCGAGTGCCTGCCGGCGCAGCGCTTCGACCTTCGGGTAGTGCATCCCGCGTGTCGTCGTCATCTGCATGTGACCGTGGATGACCGACCCGCCCGCCCGCCACGTCGAGTTCCACATGAGGAAGTAGTAGCGAGCGCCAGGATCGGCCTCGAGCGCGGCGGTGGCCCAGCGACGCGCGGTCGCGAGGTGGTCCCGCAGGCGGTCGGCGTCCATCTCGGCCAGCGGGTCATGGGCATCGAACACGAGCACGCCGTGGTAGCCGTCGTACTTCGCGATGTTCGCGGCGGTGACGCCGCGGTCGCCGCGGATCCGGCCGAACGTGTCGGCCGGGGTGCCCGTCTCGGGCCGGCAGAACGGGTCGCCGGCGGACTCCTCGATGGTCCGGCGCATCTCATCCGCGCCCTTCACCTCCATCGGCCGACGCGCGCGCAGCTCGTTGAAGAGGGCGCCCTGGAGGGTGACCAGATCCGTCACGCGGATGATCCGCTGCTCCCGGACCGCATCGACGGAGCCGAAGAGCTTCACGATCCAGGCCTCCATCTCGGCTGGCGGGTCGAGCCGGCCGACCGTGGAGCTGATCTGGAACAGGCGCGCGACCGTCGCCCGTACGTCGGCCGGCAGGCGCGCGAGCAGGTCCTCGAGGTCGGCGATCTGGGGCTCGGCGATCAGCGTCACGCGGCCCTCCGTGCTACGCGGGCGGCCTCATACATCTCGACGTAGCGGCGGGCCGACGCAGCCCACGAGTGATCGAGGCGCATTACGCGCTCCACGAGCGTGTTCCAGCGAGCCTCGTCGCGGTAAGCCCGGAGCGCGCGACGCACGGCTTCGGACAGGGCCTCTGCCGTGTAGGGGCTGAACGCGAAGCCGGTCCCGCGCTTCGCGTCGGCGTCCGCATCGCGGACGGTGTCCGCCAGCCCACCCACGCTGCGGACTACGGGGACCGTCCCGTAGCGGAACGAGATGAGCTGGCCGAGGCCGCAGGGCTCGAACCGCGAAGGCATCAGGAACATGTCGGAGCCGGCGTAGATGCGCTGCGCCAGCGCCGCGTCGAATCCGAGGGTGAGCGACAACGTCCCGGGATGGCGCGCCGCGAGCTCGCGCCACATCGTTTCGTACTTCGGTTCGCCCGTCCCGAGGACGACGATCTGCGCGCCGGTGCGCAGGACCTCCGGCGCGACGGCCGAGAGGATGTCGATGCCCTTTTGCTCCACCAACCGCCCGATCACACCGAAGACCGGCGTGCGTGCGTTGATGGCGAGGCCGAGCTCCTTCTGGAGAGCGGCCTTGTCGTTGACCTTGCCTCGGGTGTCGGTCGCGCTGTAGCGCGCCGGGATGCTGCGGTCCGTCGCCGGATCGAAGAGGTCGGTGTCGATCCCGTTCACGATCCCCCAGAGGTCGCTCTTCCGCTCCGCGAGCAGGTCTTGCAGGCCCGCGCCGAACTCGGCCGTGAGGATCTCCTCCGCATAGCGCTCACTCACGGTGCTCACGATGTCGGCGCTGGCGATCGCGCGTGCCATCGGGTTCAGCTGGCCCGCTGCTTCAACGCGAAGACGCCGCTTGGGCAGACCGACCACGTCGAGTACGTCGGCCTTGCTATGACCCTGGTAGGCAAGGTTGTGGATAGTGAAGACGCTGGCGGTTCCGCCGAGCTTGCGCCTATATGGGCCCGCGACCATCGGGACCAGCAGCGCACTGTGCCAGTCGTGCGCGTGCACGATGTCCGGGCGCACCTTCCCCTGCGCGAGGTCTTCGGCGACCGCGCGCGCGAACGTGGCGTACCTCTTCGCATCATCAGGTGCGCCGTAGACCTTCTCGCGGCCGATGCGCTGATCGTTGCGGACGAAGAGTGTGCGCACGCGGTCACGCACCACCGACGGGTACGAGACCTTGATCGTCGAGCGTCCGTACGGGACGGAGCGGACAGGGCCGTCATCGGGGATGGAGAACTTCGCACGGTCGATCGTTCCGTGGAGCGGGAGGTAAACGGAGACGTCGTGACCGAGCGCGGCGAGCGCCTGCGGGAGGGATCCCGCAACGTCCGCCAGGCCGCCGACCTTCGCGTAGGGAGCGACCTCAGCGGCCGCGAACACGATCCGCACCCGCGCAACATCGTACGGAAGGGCTACCGCCGCTGCCATGTCGGCGGGGCAGATCTAGGCCCTCCTAGCGGTTGCGACGCGGCAGCGTGCCGAAAGCCGCGACCGATCGTTACAGGCCCCAGGAGCCGCGTCCGCGGGGCTTGCTTACGCGAGCGCGGCCACGACGGGCTTGTGAGCGAGGCGATACAGCGGCAAGACGCCAAGAAGGAGCGGATCAGAAGATGTTCCTGAAGACGAAGATCGCGACCGGGGCGGTCGCCGGGGTCCTGACGCTCGCGGTGACCGGCGCCGCGGCATTCGCGGCCTTCCAGCCGGCCGAGCCGCTGGTGTCGGCCGCGGTACACGCCACTGACGCACAGGCGAGCGCCGCGGAGCGCGGCAAGAACACCGGCCACGTCCGGGCGCTCGAGGCCATCCTGGAGCGGCTCGTCCAGAACGGGACGATCACTGCCGAGCAGAAGGGGCAGATCCTCGCGGCGGTCAACTCCGCTGGCGCGGCCGAGGATGGCGCGCGCCATCTCAAGCGGATCTGGGGCAGCTTCATGAGCCTCTCCGTCGAGTACCTGGGTCTGACGAAGGCCGAGGTCAATACGGCGCTCCGCACCGGGACCTCCCTCGGCGCGCTCGCCGACCCTACGCAGGGCAAGAGCCGCGACGGGCTGATCGGCGCCATCGCGGCCGGTGCTACTGGACTGATCGACCGGGCCTTTGCGGACGCGAAGATCACCGAGGAGCAGGCGGCCGCCGCTGAGGCGGAGCTGCTCGACAAGATCATCGCCTTCGTGGATCACGTTTACGAGCAGAAGGTCCCAACGGACCGCGCCAAGCAGCTCAAGGAGCGAACCAAGGAGCTCAAGGAGCGCGCCAAGGAGCGGGCGAAGGAGCTGCGCGAGCGCTTCAAGGAGCGTCGTCAGGACCGCAACGACGACCAGAACGACGAGAGCGATGACGACGAGAGCGATGACCAGGACGACGAGCAGGACGAGGACGCCTAGACCGCGTCCAAGCTCTGGTAGCACTGACGCCGGACCCCGCTCGGGGTCCGGCGTCTCGGTATCTGGCGGGTCTCGGTCGTCATAACAGGAGGCCCCGGTAGGGCGTTCTTCTCTCGAACGACCAGGCGTTACGCGTGCGCACGGGGAGGCAGTCATGGCGGGGCCGTTCTCACGCTCGATCGATGCGCGTCAAGGTGCTATGTTCGGCAGGCCGGAAAGCGCGTCGGTCAGCGCCCGGACAAGGGTGGAGCTCGCCGTGGACCGTGTCCTCGACCAGCGCTACCGCATTCTTGAGCCCATCGGGGTGGGCGGGTCATCGCAGGTCTACCTCGCGCGTGACAACTCTCTGCAGCGCGATGTCGCGATCAAGATCCTCGACCCTCTGGCCGCCGGCGATCAAGGCCTGCGCAAGCTCTTCGTCCGCGAGGCCCAAGCCTTGGCCAAGCTCTCCCACCCCAACGTGGTCTCCGTCTTCGACGTCGGCGAGGTCGACGGTCTCCCGTACATCGTCATGGAGCACCTGCCCGGTCACTCGCTGAAGCAGCGCATCGACCGCGAAGGCCCGCTCAGCGTCGCCGAAGCGGTACGGCTCGCCGTCGAGATCGCGAACGGGCTGTCGTTCGCGCACTCCAAAGGCATCGTGCACGCGGACATGAAGCCCGCGAACGTCCTGCTGGACGACAACGGCCACGCCAAGATCGCGGACTTCGGCATCGCGCGCGCCCCGCAAGAGGACGCCCCCACGCCGCAGCTCTTCGCGACGGCGATGTACGTCGCCCCTGAGCGCGTCGAGGGCAAGGCCCTGTCAGGAGCCAGCGACATCTACGGCCTCGGCCTGGTGCTCTACGAGATGCTCGTCGGCCGGCCGCCGTTCACCAGCGCGAACCCCGCCGTCTTGTTGCGCGACCACGTCGTCCGCCAGGCGGTGCCGCCGAGTCACCTTCGCCAGTCACTGCCTCGTGAGCTCGACGACGTGGTGATGAAGTGCCTGGCCAAGGACCCCGCGCTGCGCTACCAGCGCGCAAGCGACGTGACCAAGGCACTGACCGCCCTCGAGAACGTCGGCTCGGCGCTCGGGACGACGCGGATCAACACGGCGATCATGACCGAGCCGCTCCAGGGCATCGTGCCGCGTGAGGACAGCCCGGTCGTCTCGTTCCTCCAGGCGTACGGGGCCCCCATCCGGCGCGGCTTCTTCGCGCTGCTGACGGCCGGACCGGTATTCGGGCTCGGAACGCTCGCGGGGTACGACCCGATCGTCTCGATCATCCTCGCGGCGCTCGTCGGCGTAGCCGCGCTCGCCGGTCAGCTCGCGGTGGCTCTGGCCGTCGCGTGGCTCATCGAGACGGTCACGATCTTCATGTTCGTCCCGGGACTAGCGGTGCTCTTCGCCTTCATGGGTCTGTGGGTATGGCTGCGCGACGTTCCGCCGGAGCGCACCGCGGTCGCTCTCGCGATGCCGATCGCCGCGCCGCTAGGTCTGGCCCCGGCTCTGCTGCTCGCCTCCGCGTCGATCCACGGGATCTCCGGCGTGATCAGCGCAGCGTGGGGCGCGGCGCTCACCGTGCTGTTCGCTGTTTCCGCCGGCAAGCAGACGATGGGCGCCTACGTACAAACGGGACTCGCCCTCGACCCGGGCTCGCTCTTCGACACCGCGCGTGCCATCGAGACACGCAGCGCGATCATGCAGCTCTTCCGCCCCGTCTCCGACCGGACCGGTCCGCTCCTAGAGGTGCTGGACCCGGACCGGGTCCTCGGTCAGATGGGGATGTTCGTCTCTCGCGTCAGCACTGCCGACCTCTCCGCGCTCGCCACGATCGGCGCGTGGGTCGTCACGGCGCTCGTCGTGTGGACGGTCACGCGGCTACTGCGCGGGCTCTTCGACACGCTGTTCCCGTCCCGCCGCTTCTTCGCCCTGTACGTGTTCGCGACCGCCGTCGGCGTGGCAAGCGGAGCGGCGGTCCTCTACATGCTCTTCGTGACCTGGGGTCCGCTCGCGTCGTCGCCGGGCCGCCCCGACGAGGCCGTGCTGTTCGTCGCCGCGGCTGTCGGCGCGGTCCTGGCGCTCGCGTTCGGCGTGGTCATCAGCGCGACCGAGCGGCCGGCGCCCGAAGAGCCCGAGCCGATGCCCGCGATGGCCGGGGGACGTCTACCCGTCCGTTAAGGGTCACCGGCGACCGTCGAGAGCGCGCTCCGCGTTCACGCGATCCCAGGCTTCGCCCACGTCCGCCGCGATGCCCTGCTTCCGGAAGTACGTCGCCAGGCGCTCGAGGTCACGTCTCAGCAGCTCGCGGGCGCTGCCGTGCGTGACGAGGTCGACCGTCTGCGAGAAGTCGATGATCACCGGCCGCTCCCGCCAGTAGAGGACGTTGTAGGCGGAGAGGTCGCCGTGCACGCGCCGGGCCTGGAGCATGAGCCCGACCTCATCGAGCGTGGCGTTCCAGACGTGCTCGGCCTCCTCGGGTCCGAAGCGGAGCGATGAGATCCGTGGAGCGGCGACGGGCGCGTCGCCGATGAAGGCCATGCGGTAGCCGCCCTCCGCCTCCCGGACGCGCGTGGTGTCGGACGCGCGCGCGGTCGTCTCGACGAGGTCCACCGGTGGCGGGACAGTGACGCCCGACTCGTAGAGCCGGTTCAGCTCCTCCCACTCGCGCCACATCCACGCCCCTTCGAGGAGCTGATGGCCGGCCGACCGTCCGCGCTTGATCCCGCGCCGCGCGCGAGCGCCGCCGGGACCGCGGAACCAGTCCTCCCGGTACTGCGTGTCGTCCTGGAAGCCGCGGAACATGCGCGACTTGAAGCGCTTCTCGGCGATGTAACTGGTGCGGCCGTCCGCGCCGACACGAGCGACGAGGCTGACCTCGCTCTCCTTGCCGGTCTTGAGGACGCCGAGCGATTCTTCGTGGTACTCGCCGTCGACGAGCCAGTCCGGCTCGAAGAGCGGCGCGATCGCGAGCGACATGGTCGAGTCCTCCTCCAGCGTTTTGGGCGTGCTGATGCGCGGAGTGGCTGGATGCCGGAGGACCGCTCACGCGCCGTGGTGGCGCGCCTAGTGGTGCTTGGCTAGGCCCGAGCGGAGGCCAGCATCCGCGGAGCAGTCGTCACACGCATTGCTGGCCTCCTTCTGCCGCTCTGTGCGGCCGCGCCGTTCGCGGGAGTGTGGCCCATGGCAGCAGCGGTGTCCACGTCTCCGGCGGCACACTCGCCAGGGCCGTATGCGCCCCCCGTACGATCCTCAGCGTCGTGAGAGTGGCCGTCCGCGATGCGCGTCTGGAGGACGTTCCAGGGATCGTCGACGTCCACATCCGCAGCTGGCAGATCGCTTACCAGGGGCAGCTGCCCGACGATCTGCTCGCCGCCCAGGAAGCTCGCCGCGCCGATCGGACGCAGATCTGGGACCGTGCGATCCGGAACGCCGATCTAGACCGGCGGAGGATCCTCGTAGCCGACGGCGGTGGCAAGGTGCTGGGCTTCATCTCGTCCGGCCCCGCCCGAGACGAGCCCGAGCACGTGGGCGAGGTCTACGCGATCTACCTCGACCCGAGCGCGTGGGGACACGGCATCGGGCGAGAGCTCTTCAGAGAGGCGACCGACTGGCTGGCGAAAGAGGGCTACCGCGAGGCGACGCTCTGGGTCCTCGCTTCCAACTCACGCGCGCGGCGCTTCTACGAGGCGGCGGGGTGGAACGCGGACGGTGGCACGAAGATCGAGACCTATCAGGGGACCTCACTCGAGGAAGCGCGATACCGCAGGAGGCTTGTCGCGCGCTAGCGCTCCCGGCCGTTCTACCGCTTGCCGCGCCGCCCGAATGCGGACACGGCCAGGAGGATCGCGAACGCCAGCAGGCCCGCGCCGACGAATGCCCAGAACGGATCGCCGGTCATGACCGAGCCAGCGAGGTATCCAAGGCCCTGAAGCAGGAAGGTCAGCCCGAAGAGCCCGGCTACGGCTGCGATCGCGACTCGGATCCTCATGCGAGCACCGTATCGCGCTCTGGACCGAGACTCGTTGGATGCGGCACGCCGACCACGTTGCGCTTCTCCGCGACGGCGTCCCGCCGGGCGGCACTTGGGCGGACCTCGGCTCGGGCGAGGGCGCCTTCACGCTGGCGCTGGCGGAACTCCTTGGACCGGGCAGCGGTATCCATTCCGTGGATACGGATGGGGGCGCTCTTCGGACGCAGCAGCGGGCTATGTCCGAGCGCTTTCCCGATGTGACCATTGAGGTCCACCGAGCAGACTTCACGCGGCCACTCGAGCTGCCGCCTCTCGACGGCATCGTGATGGCGAATTCGCTGCACTTTCACCGCGACCACGCCGCGGTCGTCCGGCACGTCACGGGCTGGCTGAAGCCCGGTGGCCGCTTCGTCCTCGTGGAGTACGACGCCGACCGGGGCAATACCTGGGTCCCACACACACTCTCGTACGCGACGTGGAAGCGCATAGCCGAGGGAACCGGACTCGCGGAAACACGTCTATTGCATAAGGTGCCTAGTCGCTTCCTGGGCGCGATCTACGCGGCAGTGAGCGTGCGGAGATGATCACGATCTCCGCGCGCTGGCTGGCGATCGGTGGTATCGCGGCTCTCGTGGTCGCGGCGGCGTTCGCGATAGCCCCGCGGATCAGAGCTGACGTCCCGGGTCTCGCCGGCCCGGGCGCGCCGATCGAGAGCTTCCAGCGAACAGCCGACCCTCGACAGGTCCTTGTCGTCGCGATCATCGGGCGTGGCGACGAGGTCATCGGAGCCTCAGTGAATGAAACGCCTCAAGCCGTGACAGTGTTCGTCGACGTCCGGACCCCGCCCGGGATCGGGGCGCGAACCGCGGAGGGCTACTCCGTCCCGCTGACGATCCACCTGCGCGACCCGTTAGGAACCCGGATCGTGCTCGATGCGCGGGGCCGCAAGGCGCGCGACCTGGGCCAGTTCCAGCCTCCTATGCCAACTCCGCCGGACCCGGCGGGCGTCGGCATCGTCGACCATCTCTCGTACGCCGAGGTTGGCGGTCGGGTCGACTTCGTCTGGCGCTTCCGTGGGACCAGTGGAACCCTGGCTGGGCTCCGAGGCAAGGTAGTGATCATCACAACGTGGACGGCGAATTCGAACGAAGCGAAGCTCACGCGACTGGCCATCGAGCAGTACATGGGTCAGCTCGCGCCCGTGCAGGAGCAGGATCTCGTGCTGATCGCGCTGAACCTGGGAGATTCACGAGAGATCGCCGCCGAGCGAGAGCGCGCAGCCGAAGGGACGTTCCTCCCGCTTCATCTACCACCGATGGTCGAGTCGCAAGGGACTCCTGCGATCCTCCGGCGGTCGTCTGCTCCGGTCACGTGGTTCATCGGACCGGACGGGGATGTGAAGCACCGGATCGAAGGGGTGACCGAGTTGCCGGCCGCGATCGCTGAGGGAGTGGATCGAGCGCGGGGATGATCTGAACATTGAACGCCGCCCCTCTGCGCGGCGTTTCCTGAGCGGGTGACGGTGATCGAAACCGTGCCTGAACCTTGGGAAGGTTCCGCGCTACCACTACGCCACACCCGCGATAGCGACCATTCTATCGCAGCCGAATGCTCAATGGCCTATGCGGGGTAGTCTGCCCATCGTGCCCGACGACGTCCTCGCGGCGGTCATCGCGCGATCACATCAGGCCCGTGAGCGGGTGCTCAAGGTCGTCGACGACCTCGATGATGCGCAGCTCACCTGGCGTCCAGCGGCCAAGACCCACAGCATCGGGTGGATCCTCTGGCACGTGGCGCGGGCCGACGACAACGTGCAGGCGGACCTCTCCGGCGGCGAGACCCTCTGGACCACCGACCGCTACGCAGCGCGATGGGGACACCCCGAGCGCGGCGTCGGCACCGGCTGGGACGACGAGGCAGCGGCCAGCCTCCCGATCCCGAAGAAGGCCGATCTCCTCGAGTACGTCCATCGCGTCTTCGCCGCATGCGATGCCGCTTCGGACGCGATCGGCACTTCGCGCTTCAACGAGAGCCACCCGAGCCGCTTCATGTCACGGGACGCCACGTACGGCGATGTGATCCTGACCGGGATCACTCATGACAACCGCCATCTCGGCGAGATGGAGTACC
>CAZTAI010000012.1:0-17668 GCA_964611555.1 uncultured Chloroflexota bacterium
CCCGCCTCACCAGCCACCGCGCGCGCGAGGAGCGTCTTGCCCGTCCCGGGCGGACCCACCAGCAGCACGCCGCGAGGGATGCGCGCGCCGACGCTCGAGAACTTCTCGGGGTACTTCAGGAACTCGACGACCTCCTGAAGCTCCTGCTTCGCCTCGTCGACGCCGGCGACGTCGTCGAACGTGACCGTGGGCTTGTTGCCGACGAACATGCGCGCGCGGCTCTTCCCGAACGAGAGCGCCTGGTTATTGGTGCCCTGCGCCTGCCGCATCATGTAGATGAAGAAGCCACCGATCAGCAGGACGGGAAGCAAGCTGAGCAGCACCGACCCGATGAGGCCGAGGGTCGCGCTCTGCTCCTGGAACCCCTGGTCGATCGGCCGATCTGGGTTCAGGGCGTTGTAGTCGTCGATGACCTTGATGAAGTTCTGGTCGTCCTGGGCCAGCGTGGTCTGCTTCTTCTCTTCGCTGCCGCGCAGCGTGAGCAGGGCCGTGGTTCCGCTGATGGTGACCTCGTCGACCTGGCCGCGTTGGATCAGCTGGACCGCGGCGGAGCGGTCGATCTCCTCGGTCGGCTCCTCCTGTGCCCGGTACGCGTACAGGAGCGCCACCCCCATCACGACGAGGAGGAGGGTGAGGATGCCGTTCTTGAAGATCCGATTGTTCAAGTCCACTTAACGAAGATGCTATCTCTTCTTTAGGCCTTAACGGCTTTCTCTGCGGCGCTACGTGGCGATCTTCAGTGGCGTCCGCGTATCACGTCCGCACTCTTAGCCTCGGCTTAGGACTCGGTCCGGGCCTCGATGCGGAGGATCCCGTGCTCGCGTAGCAGGCGGCCGCCGGGGAGATCGAGCGTCGCGCGGCCGTCGCTGCGCGCGGCCTGTGCTCCGATGGCGGTCCGGTGGCGCGCGGTGAGGATCTGACCGGTCGCGCGTTCCCAGGCAAGCGCGAGCGCCTCCTCCCGAAGGGAGGCGTCATCGCCGAGCGCCTCGAGAGCGATCGTCCCGTCACGCGTGGCCGCGGCCAGGAGTGTCTCGGCCCGGCCGCGCTGTGAGAGGGCGACCTCGGCCGCGACGTCCGCCAGGCGCGCCAGCGCGGCAGCGGCCTGCGGGTTGATCGCTTCGAGCTGGGGCATGACCTTCCGGCGGATCCGGTTGCGCGCATACCGGAGCGATCTGTTCGTGGGATCCTCGAGAGGCTCGACACCGGCCGCCAGGCAGACCGCCGCGGTGTCCGGGCGTCCGACCGTGAGGAGCGGCCGCACGACACCGTCGCGTTCGGGACGCATGCCGGTCAGGCCCCCGATACCGCTCCCCCGCACCGCATGTAGGAGGACGGTCTCGGCCTGGTCGTCGCGGGTGTGCCCCGTCGCGATGCGAGCTCCGTTGTGCTCGGACGCCACGCGGCGGAGGAACTCGTAGCGCGCGCGCCGCGCGTCGTCCTCGCCCTTCGTCGCGCGCTCGGCCCGGCCGACGCGGATGGTGGCACCGGCGCGTGTGGCGAGATCAGCGACGAACTGCGCGTCGGCGGCGCCGGTCCGGCGGGCGCGGTGATCGAAATGGGCGACGTGAAGCACCAGCGCGAGGTCGTTCGCGAGATCGGCCAGCAGGAGAAGGAGCGCCGTCGAGTCGGTGCCACCGGAGACCGCAACAACGACCGCGCCGGGCGGCAGCAGGCCGTGCTCGACTGCGAAGCGGCGCACGGCGTCGCGGACCTGTGGAGGGATCGGTGAGGTCACGGCGGTGGCTGGGGTGGGATTTGAACCCACGATCGGAGGCTTATGAGTCCTCTGCTCTACCACTGAGCTACCCAGCCTCGAGGTGCCTCAAGTCTACCGATCTAAAGCGTCAGATAGGGCCCTCCCATGAATGCGAGCTTCTCGCCTTCATACGAGAGGAGCTCGCGGCCCCGGGCATCGAAGAGCGTGACCAGGCCGGTCCTCGCGGCACAGCGGAGCGTCGCCTCGGCGCCGAAGACGGCCAGCGCGAAGCCGAGCCGGTCGGCCTCGTCGTAGCGCACGTCGTCGAGGTCGCCCCAGGCGCCCGCGCTCCTGATCACATATCGCACGCGCCATTCATCGGCCACGACTTGCAGACCATAGTCTGTAGACCCACGGTCGCGGTGACCGCGAGGCTGCGCGCGTGGACCTTGCGCCTCGCGTCGGGCGTGTCGTGCGCCAACTCCGCAAGGCGAACGGGCTCTCCCAGGAGCAGCTCGCCGCCGAAGCCGGGCTCCACCGGACCTACATCTCGCTGGTCGAGCGCGGCCAGCGGAACATCACCGTGGATGCGCTTTCGCAGATCGCCGAGGCGCTGGGCGTCTATGCGTCGCGATTGATAGCGGACGCCGAGAAAGACTCGGAGTCGGGAGGTGCGAAGGCCTCGCGAGCACGGCGCAGGGTCCGCTAACGAAGAAAGCCACCTCTCGCCCGATCGGCGGAGAGATGGCCCTCACTGTTGCGGGGGAGCGATTCGAACGCCCGATCTTCGGGTTATGAGCCCGACGTGGTGCCACTCCACTACCCCGCAGACCCAGTCTACCGTGGATCGCGGGGTCGCGGCGTGATCACATCCGATCAGCGCGGACCGAAGAACACTGTGATCCAACGCGCGATGCGGTCCACGTTGACCCCTTCGACATCTACGAACGCGCCCTGGCGGGGCTCGCCGCCCTCGACGGCGATCAATCCCTCGCCCGGCCGCACGTACCCGTAGTCACGAGCGGTCTCCACGATGTAGTCCTCGGTCATGCGGCGCTCGACCTCGCGGTGCTTTTCGACGTTGAGGCGCTCTAGCTCGGCGATCTCCTCGATCAGCGAGTCGCGCGAACGATCGACCACGCTGCCCTGCACGGCGATGCCAACGAACGCTCCGGAGAGCACCAGCCCGGCGGTCAGGAGCCCCAGCGAGAGCAGCGGTCGGCCGAACCGGGCGAGACCTGATGCGCGCGAACGGCGACCTCGGCTCGGCATCGTCTGATCATGCGCTACCCGATACCTCTGAGGGAAGCGATCCGAGGTCAGCCCCGGCGAGCTCCGCGGCCGCGAGGCCGAGGAGGCCGAGCAGGGAGCGCGCTACCCGCGTGTCGATGTCGTTCGTGAAGCCGACGACCACGACCCCCGGACCAGGCGCCGCCGGAGGCGACCCGGGGATGGTGGAAGCGCGAACGATGCCCGCATCGTTGTCGATCCGCGGCGATGTGTCCCAGCCGTCCTTGTGTGCCAGCGGCACGGTCCACGGAAGGTAACGACCGAGGCGCGTTCGATCCGCGTTCCAGCTGAGCAGGGCGAACACGGATGACATCGCCGGGTCACCCGAGTTCGCTCCGACGACCACGCGTCGCAGCAGCGACGCCGTGCCGCGCGCCGTCATCACGTTCTCGAGCCCCCGCGCCTTCGCCTCGAGGTCGTACATCGCCCGCCGAAGGCGCGTCGAAGGGCAGCCCCACTCGTCGAGCCGCGCGTTCACGCGCGCGATCCCTACCCGCTCGATGACGCGGTTCGCGGCGGTGTTGTCGCTGACGGTCAGGGTGATCGCGGCGAGGTCGCGGAGCGTCAGGTCCGCAACGCCCGGCAGGTGGCTGAGTACGCCGGACCCCGCCAGCCGCGCGCCGACCGCGACCCGCTCCTCTAGATCGATCCGTCCCTCGGCAGCCTCAACGAAAAGCGTCATGACCAGCGGGAGCTTGATCACCGACGCGGCGCGCAGGACGTCGTCCGCTCCGCTCGCGAACGCTTCGCTCCCCTCAACGTCCACAACGATCGCGCCGACGCGGCCACCCGCTTTCGAAGCCCGTGTCCGGAAGAGCTCGAACAAGCGAGTCACGCGGCGGGAGCCTAGGCCAGCCAAGCGCGCTAGTCTCCCCGCCCAGATGCCGATCATCGAGTTCAAGGACGTTCACAAGTGGTTCGGCCCGCTGCACGTCCTCAACGAGATCGATCTCTCGGTCAGTGAGGGCGAGGTCATCGTCATCATCGGTCCCTCCGGCTCTGGCAAGAGCACGCTCATCCGGACCATCGACCGGCTCGAGCCGATCCAGCGCGGAACGCTCGTCGTGAATGGGATCGAGGTGCACGGCGCGAACGTCGACGTCAACAAGCTGCGGCGTCAGGTCGGGATGGTCTTCCAGTCGTTCAACCTATTCCCCCACCTGACGGCGGCCGAGAACATCATGCTGGCGCCGCTGAAGGTGAGGGGCCTCTCGCGTGAGGCCGCACGAGAGCGGGCGGAGCAGCTGCTCACGAAGGTGGGCATCCCGGAGAAGGCCGACCAGATGCCAGCCCGGCTGTCAGGCGGCCAGCAGCAGCGGGTGGCCATCGCCCGAGCCCTGGCGATGGAACCGAAGATAATGCTCTTCGACGAGCCGACCAGCGCCCTGGATGCCGAGATGATCCGGGAGGTCCTGGACGTCATGCGGGAGCTGGCCCGCGAAGGAATGACCATGATGGTGGTCACCCACGAGATCGGCTTCGCCCGGGAGGCCTCCGACCGGGTGATCTTCATGGACGGCGGACGCATCATCGAGGACACTCCCACAGCACAGTTCTTTGCCGACGCCAAGGAGGAACGCGCGAGACAGTTCCTGAGCAAGGTCATCCATCACTAGCACGCTAAGGAGGGGATACATGCGGACCATCGCCATCCGGATCACCGCGCTTACCGCCGTATTCGCGATGCTGGCCGGCGCCTGCGGCGGAGGGGCGGCTCCGGCACCACAGGCATCGCCCACCGCCGGAGGGGTCGCCACGGCCTCGCCGGCTTCTGCCATGCCCGAGTTCAGCGTCTCGACCTTCATGTACGGGATCCAGACCAAGGGGAAGATCCGGGTCGCGACGCAGGAGGACAACCCGCCGTTCTCGGTCAAGGATCCGCTGACCAACACCTGGAAGGGCTTCGACGTCGACTTCGCCAAGGAGGTCGCCAAGGGGATCTTCGGCGACAGCGCCGACCTCGCCAAGGTGATCGAGTGGGTCCCCGTGACCTCCGCTACGCGCATCCCCGTGCTCAAGGAGAACAAGGCCGACGTGGTCATCAAGACGTTCACCGTCACGGATGCGCGAAAGCTGGAGATCGACTTCTCCGCGACCTACTTCTTCACGGGCCAGCGCATCCTGGTCAAGAAGGACAACACGACCATCACGAAGGTCGCTGACCTGGCCGAGAAGACCGTCTGCACGCAGCGCGGCTCCACCAGCGAGGGGAACATCACCAAGGCGACCCCGACGGCCAAGCTGCTGCAGCTCGACTCCTACCCCGCGTGCCTGCTGGCGCTCCAGCAGGGCTCGGCGGACGCGGTCTCGACCGATGAGACGATCCTCTTCGGACTCGTGGGTCAGGACCCGAACACGAAGATCGTCGGCCCGTACTTCTCCAACGAGCCTTACGGCATCGGCATCGCCAAGGGGAAGACCGGCCTGGACGTGTTCCTGAACGCCCTCATCGTCAAGATGATCGAGGACGGCCGCTGGGCCAGCCTCTACAAGACGCACATCACGCCCGTCTCGGGTGACGTGAAGACATCGCCGCACGACCGGGGCAAGCCCGCATAACGACCTGAAGCCCGCGGGGGCCGGCACGCCGCCGGTCCCCGCGGTGCGCGCGCAAGGAGTGAGCCCGTGCCGGGCGAGATCATCCTCGAGTACCCCGACATGTTCCTTGGTGGGCTCTGGCTCACGATCCAGGTCGCGTTCTGGGGTCTGATCGGTGCGCTGCTCCTCGGGATCGTCATCGCGCTCATGCGGACCGCGCCGCTCGCTCCGCTGCGCTGGATCGGCGTCGCCTACGTCGAGTTCTTCCGCAACACGCCTCTACTCGTCCAGCTCTTCTTCTTCTTCTTCGGACTTCCGTTCCTCGGTATCCGGATCTCGCAGGACGTCTTCGTCACGATCTTCTACGAGGCGATCATGGCCATGTCCCTCTATCACGGCGCCTACATGGCCGAGGTCATCCGCGGCGGCCTCCTCGGCGTGGACCGTGGCCAGATCGAGGCAGCCAGATCCCTCGGGCTCTCCTACGTGCAGATGCTGAGGTTCGTCCAGGTCCCGCAGGCCGTCCGCGCGGTGATCCCTCCGCTCGGGAACATCGGCATCGCCCTGGTCAAGAACACTTCTCTGGCGGCCACGATCGGCCTCGCGGAGCTGCTCCACAACACCGAGGTCGTTGACGCTCGAACCTTCCGCACCGCCGAGGCTTATACCGCCGCAGCCATGCTGTATCTCGCGCTGACCATCCCGCTCGGGATCGGCGTCAACTTCCTGGAGCGTCGCCTCCTGGTGGCCCGCTGATGCGGCCCGACACCTGGCACCTCTTCGTAAACCCGGCCATCTGGCGCTTCTTCGGCGAGGGGCTTCTCCAGACGCTCATGCTCGCGGTCGCCTCGATCCTGATCTCGTTCGTGTTCGGGATGCTGCTGGCCCTCGGCCGGCTGTCCACGCGCCGCTGGCTCAGCTGGCCCTGCATCTTCTTCATCGAGGTCACGCGCGCGCTCCCGGTGCTGCTCCTGATCGTCTACTTCGGCATCAGCGGATCCACGCTCTTCCGCCCCGTCTTCGGCCCGGACTTCGAGCTGCCCATCTTCTGGGCCGGCGTGATGGGCCTCTCCATGTACACGAGCGCGGTCCTCGCCGAGATCATCCGCGCTGGGATCGTCAGCCTCCCGCGCGGCCAGAGGGAGGCCGCGTCGGCGCTTGGCCTCTCCTACCGGAAGTCCCTGCGCTATGTGATCCTGCCGCAGGCCCTCCGCCTCATGGTCCCGGCGATGGTCAGCCAGCTCACGACCATCATCAAGGACACTTCACTCGTCTCGACCATCGGCGTCTTCGAGCTGCTGCGGCAGGGTGGGACCATCTATAAGCAGTACTTCAACCCTATCGAGATCTTCCTGATCATCGCGGTCATCTACTTCGTCATCTGCTTCACGCTGTCGCAGCTCTCGCGGCGTCTCGAGATACGAGCGCCGAAGGAAGCCCGGATCCGCCTCGAGGAGATCGCCCTCCGCGACGGGGCCGCCTGATCTTCGCGCGACGGCGACCTATAGCCCCGCGAGGATCTCCGTGCCGGGCTCGCCGCGGGCGATCATGAACCACTCGGTCGCGTACATCCGATCGCGGTACTCCTCGGACATCCCTTGGAGCGTTCCCTGCTGGGTCGCGTGTGCTTGGACCGCGGCCTTCTTGCGTCCGAGCCAGGGCGTGACATCGACGCGGGCCGTGACCTCACTGTCCTCCGGCGCCGCGTCCAGATCCACGGCCGCCCCCCACTGCGCGCCGGCGGCCTCGGCGACGTCGCGGAAGAGGCGCATCACGCTCTTAGGAACGGCGATGTAGTAGAGGCGGGCTACCTGGTGCGGGACGCCGGTGCCGCCGGGCTCCGCGGCGATGTCGACCGCGGCGGTGACCCGGTCACACATCATCACGTGGTCCGGATGGCCGTACACGCCGCCCGGATCGAAGGTCACCACGACGTCGGGGCGAACATCCCGGATCGCCGCGACCAGCTGACCGATCACGCGCGTGGCGTCGGCGTTGACAAAGGCGCGCGGATCCTTGTTCTCGGGTGTACCCGCCATACCCGAGTCGCGGTAGCCCAGGAAACGCACGTCCTGCACGCCGAGGGCCGCGGCCGCGGTGCGGAGCTCGGCCTCTCGGACCGCTCCAAGCGTCTCCGGTGTCGCGAGCGATGGGTCGGCTATCTCCCCCACCTCGCCGCGCGTTGCACAGACGATGACGACCCGGTGTCCCTCTTCCGCCGCGCGCGCCATGACGCCTCCGACGCCGAACGTCTCGTCGTCGGGATGCGGGAGCGCCACCAGCAGCGTGTGCCGGGTCATCGGGCGGAGGCGAGCGTGACGCGCGACAGCACGGCTCGGACGTCCGCGCGAGCTTTGAACCGCTCCTCGAGGCCGCGACCGCGGAGCGTGGCCGCGATCTCATCGATCGCCGCCCCCGCGTCGCGCCACAGTCGCGCAGCCTCGTCGGCCGCCCCACGCGTTTCCGCGAGGTCCGCCCGAACGGCATGGATCCGCCACTGGTGGGCACGCGCCCCCAGCGCGTCCGCGTTCTCCTGCGCGCGACCCGCCGCGGCCTCGGCCCCCGCCGCATCCTCCATGCGGAGACGCGCCTCCGCCTCCAGCAGGTGGAACTCGAGCGAGTCCGGCCGGACCTTGATCTCGACCGCCAGAGCGGATCCCTCCCGGGCGAGGTGCGCGGCGTCATCGTTCCGCCCCTCCGCGAGGGCCAGCTCGGTCCTGCCGAGAGCGAGGTACGTCGCCATGAACACCTCGCGGCGGCGGGGTCCTGCACCGGCCTCCTGGAGCGTCTTCTCCGCCGCGGCGATCACTCCCCTCGCGCCATCGACGTCACCGACGAGCAAAAGCGCGCGCCCCTTCTGCGCCAGCGCCCAGGCCTGCCAGCGTGGGAACTGCTTGCGCGCCAGCTCCGCGACGCGGTCGAGCTGCGCGAACCCGCGCTCGGGCTCGCCGCAGGCCACGTAGAGCCAGCCCAGATCCGAGCCCGGGCCGGTGACCGCCGCGTAGAACCCACCGAGGTCCGCCCAGCGCGCGCACTCCTCGAAGCTGTCGAGTGCCCGGCCGAGATCCCCACGGATGAGGTGGACGTACGAGGGCGTGAACAGCCCGTAAGCCCGGCCCCACGCGTTGTCGATCTCGTCGCTGATCCGGTAGGCCTCCTGGCCCGTGCGGAGCGCGCCCTCCAGGTCTCCCCTGCCGATGTGGATGAACGCGAGCGTGCTGAGGCTGTCCGCCTCCATGGCGCGGTTCCCGACCTCGCGGAACAGCGCCACCGACTCCGTCAGCACGCGCTCGGCGTCCTCGAACCGCGCCATCTCGCGATAGGACTGCCCCAGGCCGTTGAGCGAGTATGCGAGCTGCTCCTTGTCACCGGTCTCGCGTGCGATGGCCACCGACTCCTCCCCGGCGATGCTGCCCGCGTCGGCCTCGCCCCGCCACATCCCTGCCTGCCCCTTGTTCCAGAGGAGCCGCGCGAGCAGGCGCAGGTCGCCGCGCCGGCGGGCGATGTCGATGGACCTCTCCGCCAGCTCTTCGGCGCGCTTCGGGTCGGCGAACGGCGTCGGGTTCGAGTACACGGTCATCTGGGCCGACAGGGCGCGGCCCTCCATGGCCTCGTCCGAGCGCACCCGCGCGATGCGCTCCAGCTCCTGATAGGCCGTCAGCGCCTCGCCGTACTGACCGCGCAGCTCCAGAGCGCGGCCCTGCTTGAGATGGAGGTCCGTGAGCAGGGCTGGGTCGACCTCCTCCGGCCGGACGAGCGCGAGCGCCTGCCCGTAGTGAGTGACGGCCTCCTCCAACGCGTGCAGCCGTAGTGCGCGATCGCCGGCGGCGCGGAGGTACGGCACCGCTCGCGCGTCGGCGGCCTCCGCGAAGTGATGGCCGATCATGGCCGCGGACTCGTCGGTCCGATCTGGTAGCAGCGTCTCGAGCGCTTCCCCCACAAGAAGGTGCAGCTCGCGCCGCTTGCGCTGCAGGATCGAGCGGTACGCCGCCTCCTGCGTGAGCGCGTGGCGGAAGGCATATTCGCGCTCGGGCTCTCGGGCCTGCTCGCGCACGAGCTCGAGACGCTGCAGCTCGCGAAGCTGGCGGTCGAGCCGGTCGGTCGCTTCGCGGATGGCGACGAGGACGCGGTACTGAAAGGTGCGGCCGATGACCGCGGCCGCCTGAAGCGTGTCACGCGCCTCGCCGTCGAGGTTGTCTATACGCGCCGCGAGGACCCCCTGGAGCGACCCGGGCAGCGCGATCTCCGCGTCGGCTCTGGTCACTCGCCACGCCGCGCCGTCGCGGACGATCGTGCCCTCGTCTATGAGCGCTCGGACGATCTCCTCGAGGAAGAAGGGATTGCCCTCGGCCTTCTCCAGGATGCGAGCGCGCAGCGCCGGCAGGATGCCCTCGCCCGGGATCGCATGCGCCAGCAGCGCGGCGCTCTGGTCGCCGGTCAGCGGCCGGAGCTCCAGCTCCGTATAGCGGTGCGGGAAGTCCGTCTCGAGCTTCTGCTTGATGCGCCACGACTGCGCCTGTCGCTCCGGCCTGAATGCCAACACGAACAGCACCGCGCTCTCATCGGCGAGATCGACCAGCTCAGCGAGTAGATCGGCCGAAGCCGGGTCGGCCCACTGGAGGTCGTCGAAGACGAGCACGACCTGGCACACGGCGAGGGACTTCGCGATCGCGCGCACGATCCGATGCACCTCCGCCCGCAGGTCCTGCCCCTCGAGGCCGGGCCTGTCCTTCCCCGGCTGCAGAGCGAGGAAGATCTCAAGCGCGCCAAGCGCGCGCTCGTCCTGGCGCAGCTCCTCGGGAAGCAAAGCCACGACGCGGGTGCGGATCGTCTCTGGCGGGTCCGCGTCGCTCGCCCCCGAGAGCGAGAGCAGGTGTTGCCTGAACAGGCCGTACGAGCGGGTCTGCTCGTAGGACTGACCGCGCGCCTCGCTCCAGCGCTGCCCCTCGACCGGCGCGGCCTCCCACTCCGTGTGGATCTCGTCGACAAGTCGCGTCTTGCCCATCCCGGCATCGCCCACGACCCCGACGATCCGCCCACCGCCGCGCCGGAGCTCGCCCAGGGCTTCACGCAGGGTCGCCAGCTCCGGGTCGCGCCCCACGAGCGGCGCGACCAGCCCGCGCACGCGGGCCTTTCCGGTCAGGCCACGGACGTCGAAGGCCAGCAGCTTTCCCTCGCGGCCCTTCGCGTCGAGCTCGCCGGCGGGCTCCCACTCGAAGACCGGCGGCAGGAGCTTCAGGGTGTGATCCGATATCAGCATCGACCCGGGTGCGGCCAGGGACTGAAGGCGAGCAGCGACGTTCACGGCGTCGCCCATCCCCGTGTACTCGATCGCCTGGCCGCTGCCGACGTCGCCGATCACCGCGAGGCCCGTATTGATGCCGATGCGGATGTCGAACCCGGCGAACGCGACGCCGCGCTCGCGGACCAGCAGCTCGCGATAGGCATCGGTGGCCTGGAGCATCTCGAGGCCAGCGCGGACCGACCGCTCTGGATCGTCCTCGTGCGCTATCGGCGCGCCGAAGAACGCGAGCACCGCATCGCCCAGCAGGCGCGCGACCGTCCCGCCGTATCGGTTGATGGGCGGCGTCAGCACCTTGAACGCGCCATCGATGACCTCGGTCCACTCCTCGGGATCGAGCTTCTCCGCGAGCGCGGTCGAGCCCTTGACGTCGCAGAAGAGGGCGGTGATGATCCGGCGCTCGGAGCCGGCGCGTCGGACCTCGGGAAGCCGGTTCCCGCAGTTCGCGCAGAACTTCGCACCGGCGGGGTTCTCGAAGTTGCAGATGGGGCAGCGCACCGGCTCTTAGCCTAGTCCCGCAGCCTCCGCTCCACGTCCTTGCGCGTGGCGAGCGCGGCCGTCCCCTGGCCCTCGACGCAGAACGATGCGACGGCGTTCGCGAAGCGCATCGCCTCGGGGAGCGCGAGACCTTCCGCGAGCGCGACGGTCAGCCCGGATGTGAACGCATCACCCGCTCCGGTCGCGTCCACCGCCGCGGCGGCCTTGAACGCGGGTACCTCCGCCCTGGGCGACCCGCCCTCGTAGAGCCGCGCGCCGCTGTCGGCGAGCGTGAGCACTACCGAGGTGAGCTTCGACCAGGCCATCGGGATGGCGTCGCGCCAGCCGACGTCCTCTTCGCTGAGCACGACGGCGGTGAGAGCGCCGAGGTGCTTCTCCGCGTCGTTCCACTCGGCCGGCCGAACGGTGCCGTCGGCGTCCCAGGAGCGGAGCTGTCCCTGCGCGGCGAGGACGCGCACGCCGCCGCCGGAGCCGAAGAGGTCGGAGGCGATCTCGTGCGCGATGGAGCCGAACAGCGTGGCCGCGGCGCCGCCAGCCTCCGGCGGCAGGTCCGCGGCCGCGATACCGCGCGCACGGGCGCGCAGGCGGAGGATCCTCCGGCCTCGCTCGTCCCACTGGAAGGCGAACGTCGTCGTGGTCAGCGAGGGCAGCGCGTGAAGCCGGATCCCGAGATCGCGGCAGGTGCGCTCCACGTCTGCCAGCTCATGTGGACCCACGCGTGTCACGAGCGTGACTTCGCACCCCAGCCTCGCGGCGGCGGCGGCGGCGTAGAAGGCGCTTCCCCCAAGCCGCCACGTGCCGTCCGGGTACTCATCGCGCGCGACGTGGCCGATCGCGAGGAGGTCCGTGATCGGCTACCCGCTGTGGAGGACGTGCGCGACGTCACCGTCCTGCACGAGGTAGGCACGTCCTTCCACGTGCATTAGGCCCTGCCGCTTCGCCTCCGCCTCACTTCCGGCGCTCAGGAGGTCCTCCCACCCGATGATCTCCGCACGGATGAAGCCGCGCTCGAGGTCGGAGTGGATCTCGCCCGCGGCCTGCTGCGCCGGTGTGCCCTTCGTGATCGTCCAGGCGCGCACCTCGTCGGGACCCACGGTGAAGAACGAGATGAGCCCGAGGAGGTCGTAGGCGGCGCGCACGATGCGCTCGAGGGCGGGCTCGGAGATCCCGGCGGCCTCGCGGAAGGCGGGCGCCTCATCCGGCGGCAGCTCCGCGATCTCCGCCTCGAGCTTCGCGCAGACGTGCACGACGGCCGTGTCGCGGTGCGCGGTCGCGATCTTGCGGATCGGCGCCAGAGCTGACTCCGCCTGCTCCAGGTCGGCCTCGTCGAGGTTCACCACGATCAGCTGAGGCATGAGCGTCAGGAACCGGAAGCCGCGCAGGAGCCGCTTCTCGTCGGCGTCGAGCTCGAGATCGCGCAGCGGGCGCTCTTGATCGAGCGCCTCGAGGCAGCGGGCCAACAGGGCGCGCTCGCGCTCCTTGGGCTCGCGCTCACCGGCCTTGGCGCTCCGTACCTCCGCCTCCAGACGTTCGAGCCGCTTCTCGATCACGGAGTGGTCCGCGATGGTCAGCTCGAGGTCGATCGTCGCGAGGTCCCGTGCGGGATCGACGCTGCCCTCGGGATGCGGCACCGAGGGATCCTTGAAGGCGCGCACGACGTGCAGGATCGCGTCCGATGTCCGCAGGTCGCCCAGCTTCTTCGGGCTGATGCCCTCCCCCGCTCCGGTGCCCTTCGCCAGGCCGAGGTCGCGGAGGGTGATCTCCGCGTACGTCACCTTCTTCGGCTTGAACAACGGGACGAGCCGGTCGATGCGCTGGTCGGGGACCTTCGCGACACCGACGTTCGTCTCCGCCTCGGCGCCCGCAAAGGTGCCGGTCGGCGCGTGCGCGCCGGTCAGCAGGTCGAAGATGGTCGTCTTGCCCGTGAACGGCAGGCCGGTGATCGCGGAGCTGAGCGAGGTCAGAGCGCAGTCTCTTGCACGCTGATGTCCTCGCGGAAGATCCTGCGCGCCACCTCGCTGAAGCGCTCCGCCGGGCCGGTGGCGAAGATCTGGTGCTCTGCGCGCGCGGGGCCCGCGCGCAGCCCATGCGAGTCGAGGACCTCGCGCACCGCCAGCGAAGTCGTGGTCGCGGAGTCGACGACGCGAACGCCCGGACCCGCGACCCTCGCGATGGCCGACCGCAATAGCGGGTAGTGCGTGCAGCCGAGGAGCAGCGTGTCCACTCCCGGCGAGACCGCGGCACCTTCGGAGACGAGCGGCGCGACGTACTCGCGCACCGCCGCCTCGGCCTCTGGACTGTCGGCCTTACCCGCCTCGACCAGGGGCACGAGCTTGGGGCAGGCCTTCTGGATCACATCCACGAATGGGTCGAGATCGCGGACCGCCCTCACGTACGCGCCGGATCGAACGGTCAGCGATGTCGCGAGCACCCCGACAGCGCGGCGCTGGGTGGCGCTGATGGCCGCGGCCGCGCCGGGCCGGATCACCCCGATGATCGGAACGCTCGACCCCTCACGGACCGTCTCGAGCGCCGCGGCGGTGGCGGTGTTGCAGGCGATCACGACCAGCTTCACGTCGCGCTCGGCGAACCAGGCCATCGCCTGGCGTGTGAAATGGGTGACCTCGTCGGCGTCACGCTCGCCGTACGGCATCCGCGCCTCGTCGCCGAGGTAAATGGTCGCCTCGTCCGGCAGTTGGCGGCGAAGCTCGCGGAGCACGGTGAGCCCACCGACCCCGGAGTCGAACACGCCGATGGGCCGGTCGCGCGGCGCCATCTCCTCTATTTGCGCTGCTGGGCGATGAGGGCGGTGGCGAGCGTGCCGACGGCCTGCGAGATGGCCGCGGTCGGTGCCGACAGTACGAACGGCTCCTGCTTCGCCACGCTGCTCTCCACGAGCTTCCGGTCCGTCGGGATCTCCGCGGCGATCGGGAGCCCGAGGGCGTGCTCGAGCGCGCCACGCGAGAGGCCGGCGGTCTCGTCAGAGTGATTGATCACGACGAGGATCGGCTTCTGCTTCCGGTAGCCGAGCATGTCGAACGTCTCGATCGCGGCGCGTGCGTTCGCGATCGCGGGTCCGCCGTACGTCGTGACCAGCAGGATGACCTTTGCGGCGTCGAGCAGCGCGAGCGTGTCATCGGAGAGACGCGACGGGGTATCGATGATGACGTACTGGTGCGTCTCCGCGAGCAGGCCCGCCGCCTGGCTCAGGTCGGGTGCGTTGACGAGATCCGCCTGCTCAGGTCGCGGCGGCGCGAGCAAGAAGTGCACACCGCCGGGGCCCTCCCAGAGGCTCTCAGGCAGCGACGTCTTCATCCCTCCCCCGGCGGGAACGTCGATGAAGGATCGTGCCTCAGGCGGGACCTGGACCAGGTGCCGGACGGCGCCGAACTGCATCACACCGTCGAGGACGACGACCGAGGAGCCCTGCCGCCGCAGCACGCAGGCCAGGTTCACCGCGATCAGCGTCCGTCCGGTGCCGCCCTTCGGCGAGTACACCGCGACGGCGGTGCCCTGCCCCGGTCCGTGTGACTTCCTCTCCGCTCCGATAGCGGTGCCAAGCTCCTGCGCTCCACCGGGAAGAACGAATACGGCGTCTATGCCTTGCTCCGGTCGAGGATCGACCGGCTTCTGGGGGACCGTGACCATCACGATGCGCGTTCCGGGCGAGGCGGCGCGGATGCGCTTCGCCACGTCGAATCCGTTCGTTTTCCCCTGGAGCAGCGCATCGACCAGCACGACCTCGGGCTTCTCCGATGTCGCTTGCGCGATCGCGGCCTCTGCGTCCGACTGGACGCCCATCACCTGGACATCGGGATCGTTCCCGACCAGCGTCTTGAGATGGTCCGCTACCTGGGGAAGATCCTCGACCAGAAGGACGCGTCTCATCGGTGGGTGACGATAGCGGAGCGCTCACGTCGTCGAGGGCGCACGCGCAGCCACACGGTCACCGCGCCGGCGAGGATCAGGCTCAGGAGGCAGAAGCCGCCGAATACACGCAGCGTGACCCCGTACCAGTAGTGCTCGGGATATATGCGCAGCAGGTCGGAATCCGGGGCGAACAGGTAGTTCCCCTGAGGGAAGAAGACCTGGTGGAAGAGGAGGAACGCGGGAACGAACGCGATCGCGGCGACAAGGGCGACCGCGAGAACGGCGACTCCGGCGTACAGCGCGGCGTCGCGGGCCATGGGCGCGAGGTACCTGCGCATGAGCCCGCGGAGGATCAGAGCCGCGAGCATCAGACCGCCGAGGCCCCAAGTGATGCGTACGCCGCGGAACACGCCGCGCACGTCCTCCATATGCGATCGCTCGGCCTCATCGAACACCTGGCCCCCATCGGGTCCTCGCGGCAGCTCGCCGACCTGATCCAGCAGGTATCGGAGCGTCTCCCGGTGCACCGCTACGAGGGTCTCCTCGTCAGTGGTCCAGGTGGCGCCGCCCTCGAGCTCGAGGGTCACCGATCCGGTCCCGCGCATCAGCTCGCGATAGGTGCCCTCGCCGGCGAACGCGTACACGGAGCTCAATACGCCGAAGACCGCGAGCGAGACCGCGGCCAGCACAGTGACCCACCTGGGCGGCTTCACCGGACGACTGCGCCGAGGCCGGGACGATCCGAGAAGACGAAGCGCCCGCGCTCGACGGGCACGGCGACGAACGGATCGTCCGTGATCAGCAGGTTGCCGTCGAGGTCCGCCCACTCCACTGCAGGAGCGAGGTGCGCCGCCGCCGCGATGCCGACGCTCGTCTCGGCCGCGCGGCACCCGAGCATCACCTTGAGCCCGAGCTCGTGCGCTCTCGCGATCATGTCGCGCGCCTCGGCGACGCCGCCGCACTTCTGGAGCTTCACGTTGATCCCGTCGCACGCGCCCGCGAGCCGGTCGACGTCGGCGAGCCGCACGGCGGCCTCGTCGGCCACGATCGGCAGGGGCGAGCGCTCGCGCACGCGGCGCAAGCCGTCGATGTCGTCGGCGCGTATGGGCTGCTCGACGAACTCGATCCGGTGCCGCTCGATCCGCCTGATCCGATCCGGCGCCTCGTCCACAGACCAGGCCGCGTTCGGGTCGACGCGGATCGTCCCCTCAAAGCGCTCCCGGATCCCCGAGAGGATCGCGTCATCGTCGCCGTGACCGAGCTTCACCTTGAGCACGGCGAACCCCTTCGCGGCCGCCGCGGCCGCGCGGTCCGCCATGACGGCCGGCTCGGCGATGCCGATGGTGAACGAGGTCGGCGGCGCTTCGCCCGACGTAAGCCCCAGGAATGCGCGCAGCGTGAGACCTGCCGCCTGAGCGGCGCGGTCGTGCGCAAGGATGTCGATGGCCGCCGCGGCGGCGCCGCCGTGCGGGAAACGCTCGTCGAGACGTGCCCGCAGCGTCGCGAGGTCCGCGGGGTCCTCGGGCACGAGCCGGATCGCGTCGCGCACCTCGGCCTCGAGCTTCTCGGACGTCTCCCCGAAGAACGCGTCGGGCGACGCCTCGCCGCGCGAGACACGCCCATCCTCCTCGAGCTCCACCAGGACGACGCGCTTCTCGGTCCGCACCGCGCGTGAGATCGCGAACGGGACCTCCAGGTGCAGATCGACGGCGCGGACGGTGAACCTCATCCCTCAGACCTCGCATCGAGCAGCGCTCTGGCCAGACGATCCGCGCCTGCCTGACCCTCGCGCACGGGATCGGCCGCCGGTAGTCCAGTCTCCGCGGCGGCGTCGAACACCGCGCGCGATGCCTCGCGCTCATCGAGTGCCGCGGTGTTGAGCGCCACGGCCACGACCCGGGCGCGCCGGGCCTCGGGTGCACGCGACCACCGCGCTGCCTCCTCGTACATCCGCACCAGCTCCATCAGCGGCCGCATCGGCAGATCCGGGTGGCTCTTCACCGCGGAGCGCGACGCGTCGTGGCACAGGACCATGAGGTCCGGGGCGCTGCCGTGAAGCAGCCCGAGCGTCACACCGGAGAAGCCGGGGTGCGCGAGCGAGCCCTGGCCTTCGACGACGACCCAGTCGGACGTCTCGGCGGCCTCGCAGACGAGACGCTCGGCGGATCCGGCGATGAAGTCCGCGACGACCGCGTCGACCGCGATCCCCCGCCCGGCGATCGCGATCCCGGTCTGGCCCGTGGCGACGAACGCGGCGCTCGCGCCCAGACGGCGCAGACCCGTGACGATCTCGAGCGACGCGGTCATCTTCCCCACCGCCGCGTCGGATCCGACCGTGAGCACCACTGTCGCGCCGGACCTCGGCCGGCGGTGGCCGCCGATAGGCAGATCTCGTGGCGGCTCGCGCAGCTCGCGGACGCGGCCGCCGCCGGCTCGGGCCGCCTCCGCGAGGGCCGGGTCGTCGAGCACGCGCT